>CALBTS010000136.1 GCA_937968035.1 uncultured Methanomethylovorans sp. | reverse complement strand
AATTACACTTGCCGGCTTATCACATAGGCTTTCATCTCCCATCATACTGCAAAGCCAAAAACTGTTTTATTTTAAAGGCATTTCTACATAGCCGATGTTTCCTGATCGCTTAAAACCCATTTATTTTATTCATCCCGCTTTCTGTCATCCGGTATGACCTGACCTTTAATGTTCGGTCTTTGTTATAAGAGCATGCGCTGCATCCCCTGCCACAGGAAAGGTCCGTACTGCATCCTATATTGTTCTCCTGACATAGCTCAATGTCCCCGTTGTTCTCCATCAATGCAAGCATCTGTTTGAACTCATCAGGTTTCATGTTGAGAGACCTTGATGCTGCACCTACGGTGAGGTTATCACCGGATTCCAGCAATCCGGCAACTTTCCTCAAAAAAAACTTATAACCTATTACCATACCCATCCTCCTTTTATTTTTATCATCTACTGTTTCAAGGCCGTGAACCTGTCCTTCCAGACTAAAAAAGCCACAAGCACTGGAATACCAAGATATGCTCCTGGTCTTAATTGATCAGATATATGCCAGCCAGTATAATCTTCCGGAAGCAGGAACGAGTCCATCAGAGTACCGGCTCCTACAAGTGCATAGACCAGCATGAACACCAGGGACATTATCATGCCTACGTACACAAATGCGATCCCTTCCTCTATGCCAGAGTTCAGTTCCCTGAAACCATAGAAGAATACGACCCCTATTACCAGAAGACATAATCCTCCCAGCATATCCGCAGAAACGAAGAGAACCGCTGCAAGCCCGGTATCTGCACCCATGCCCTCGGCAATATGCATTGAACCAAGAAATATATACAGTAAGCTGATCAGCAAAGCAAATATCTTCATCCAAGTATCTTTCTTATTGTCACAATTCATTCTGAGATCCTCCTTATATTAAAAAGCCCATCCTACTGCCTGTCTGGAATATGATGAAGGCAAACAGCCACGCAATACCCGTACCATAGACCGCCTGAAAAGCAGTCCATTTCCATGACCCTGTTTCCCGTTTTATTACCCCTATGCATGCAATGCAAGGAACATACAGCAAAGTGAACACCATGAGTCCAAGAGCTGCGAGAGGGCTCATTGCACCGGCCGCCAGAATATGAGAAAGCCTTTCCTCATCTTCACCCGCCCCATAAAGGGTGCCCATGGACCCAACGACTATCTCCTTAGCTACAAATCCAAAGATCAATGCAACAGCGATCCTCCAATCAAAACCAAGAGGTGAAACGAGAGGATCAAGCACCTTTCCAAAATAACCGATCAGAGAGTCCGTGGTCCCGTAAATATCCGCCGAAGCAAAGGTTCCGCCAATGCCCGGTGCCGGAATGGCTGCCAATAGCCAAACTGTGATCACGCCAACTAAGATGATGCCTCCGGCCTTACGCAGATAGATGGCACCCCTTTCCCACATCTGCATCAAACTATTCTTCAGTGTGGGAAGCCGGTAAGGTGGAAGTTCCATAATGAACGGTGAGGCTTCACCCCTGACAACAGTGCCGCGCAAGAGTTTTGCACTCAGGATGGCCACAACTATGCCAAAGGCATATAAAGCAAATATCACACTTCCTGCACTTTTTCCAAAGAAAGCACCTGCAAGCAGCACATAAACCGGCAACCTTGCCCCGCACGAGGAGAACGGTGTGATAAGGATCGTTACCAGCCGGTCGTGTTTATCTTCAATTGTTCTTGTAGCCATTATTGCCGGCACGTTGCATCCGAAACCCATGAGCATAGGAATGAAAGATTTTCCATGAAGACCGATCTTATTCATTGGCTTGTCCATGATGAATGCAGCTCTTGCCATGTAGCCACTGTCTTCAAGCAATGCGAGCATGAAGAAAAGCAGCATGATGTTTGGGAGGAAAATGAGCACTGAACCGACACCTGCGATCACTCCATCGGCGATCAAAGAGCTTAGCCATGGGATCGTAATTGTGCTGGCCACAGACCCGGCCAGCCAGCCAGATCCCAGGTCTATGATGTTCATGAACGGGGTGGCGAAACTGAAAGTTATTTCAAATGCAGCCCACAACATTGTAAGGAACACGGGAATGCTCAGGAGCCTGTGAGTGACCACACGGTCTATCATCTCGGAATTGCTCATCTTCCTCTTGCTGAAATTGCAGACCTGGGAAACTATAGTACTGATATTGCGATATCTTATGTCCGCTATCCGGGATTCTAGTCTTTCCGGGTCCATTGCATCCAGTTTGTTCCTGACATCATCAGCAACAATGCTGGTATCAAGCTTTTCCAGGACATTGTCATCTCCTTCCAGCAGTTTAATGCTGAACCATCTGGGATGATATTTCCCGACAAGGTCTTTATCATTCTGCAACTCTTTTTGTAACTGCAGGATATTCCTTTCGATCTCACTGCCGTAGGTTAGTTCAAGATCATAGCTTTTTGGCCTGTTGGCTACTGATATGACAGCATCGAGAAGGTTTGTTATGCCTTCCCCCAAGCTCCCTATCGTCTGAACTACAGGAACCTCCAGCAGTTCTTTCAGTTTGTTGGCTTCAACCTGATCTCCCCTGGACCGTACAACATCTGACATATTCAGGGCTATCACCAGTTTTGGCCCGAGTTCCATGAGCTGAGTGGTAAGATAGAGATTCCGTTCCAGATTCGTGGCATCAACTACCTGAACAACAACATCTGGCCTTTCATCGATGATATAATCCCTTGCTATAATTTCATCCTTTGAAAAGGCAGCCAGACTGTATGTTCCCGGCAGGTCGGTTATTTCCAGTTCAGTTCCATTGTGGATCACTTTTCCTGTCTTTTTCTCTACTGTGACCCCGGGCCAGTTGCCCACATGCTGCCTTAATCCTGTGATAGCATTGAACACAGAGGTCTTTCCAACATTAGGATTACCTATGAGAGCAATAGTTATTTTTTTAGTCATTATAATCGACCTTTGATCGATCTTCTGTTAGAAGATGGTTTCATTGTTCCTGTACAACAATGGTTTTAGCCTCTTTTTTTCTTAAGGAGAGATTGTATCCTTTCACATTAAGTTCAATTGGATCACCCATGGGAGCTTTGCGTATTACGGTGACCACCGCATCAGGCACCATGCCCATCTCCAATATCCTCTTTTTCAGTGAACCTTGCCCTTTCACATGAACTACTCTTGCAGCATGGCCGCATTGAATATTGTTAAGAGTCGTTTCTTTCATTTTTATCACACAGTTTGTTCATCTATATTAATTAGTTATGACTAAAATATGTAATAAACTATATAATATTTTTCCATACCGAGAAATATTACTAATACAAAATGTAGTACGTGAAATGCTCTGAAAGAGAAAAGTTGCCTTTTGGCCTCCACGTCTTACGTAAATAAAATCGAAAGTTTATTATATTAAACAGTTGATTAAATTGCATGGTCAGCCACACAACAGTACCAATAAACAAAAACAAAATAAGACCCGGCTTTCTTTTGTTCGTGTTTTCCATGTATTGCCTTTGTTCAGTAATTCCTGGAAGTGCATATACCGAGATAATGGTAGATCCTGTTCCTGTGCCCGCAGGTATGGTCATTGTGATCGTGGACGGGTTAGGTGCACCATATATCTATCCTGAACATACCCCACATGCTCTTGATGGCAACCCTTTGGAAGTACCTTCATTCCACAATCTATCGATGCTAGGCACCACCGGAGCTAAGGTATCTGTGGTCAGGGCGCCACAAACATACACAGAGGCAGGCCATTCTGTACTTGTTACAGGCAATCCGAAAGCACTTTCAGATACTGTGAGAATACCAATGTCTACTATCTATGACGTTGCTCACGACTATGATCATCTGGCATTCGGAATTATGGAAAAAGGAGACTCTTCCAGCATATGTGACGAACATGATGTAATGGTCCATGATGCCTCAAACTCCATGAACGATCCCGGCATGATAGTGGAATCGACATCATCTGCTTCATCTGACAATGTCTGCATGCACATAAAGGATATCATGCAGGATCAAGCTCTGAAACTGCCTGACCAGCTACAGGAATCCAAACAGTCTTCCCAGGAAAGATATGACACATATGACAGATGGACCCTGACCACAGCTGCACAGGTTGTTGAATATATGGCTGAAGAGGCCCCTGACCAGAAATATATCCTGACAGTTAATGCCGGAGCTGTCGATGCTGCTGGTCATTACAGAAAATACGATGGCTACATAGGGACCATACAGGGACTGGACAAGGATATTGTGCCACTGTACCAGGCATGCACAGAGAACAATATTGCTTTCATATTTACAGCGGACCATGGAATGGGTTTTACATCGTCTGACAGCAAGGGAGGACATCAGTCGGATACTTATTCAGGCATGGATGAGTCCCAGATGGTACCTTTTATTGTACACGCACCGGATGTGCCTGTAAAAGTACTCTATGAAGCATATGGACAGGAGGACATTGCCCCCACTGTTCTAAGCATACTGAACCTGCCTAACGGATTGAAGAATTCCGAAGGCTCCCAGATCCCTATAAAGGAACATACGACCCTGGGTGTGCGCGGAACGTCTATAGGCACTGTTGAACTTTGGAAAGAGGGAAAACTGATACAACAGGCATCCAATGATAATGATTACCTGTTCATAGGACTTGACAGAAAGGAACGGTATATTGTGAAGTTCATCCCTGATGATACAAGATCCAAGATATTGGAGCAGGAAATAGAACCAGGTTCAGACCAGCTTGTCGTTTTCAGTATGGACACCTCTGGTTCAGCTGGGGCAGATTACCGAAAGCCTAGATATATTATAGGAGCTTTCTTAATTATACTTATCAATATAGTCGGATTGCTGTATATAAGAAGGATACTGAAGAGCAATGACCAGTCAATATCACTATCAATGTCCGATGTCGACTGAAGATCGTCCCTGGGTGAGGGATATGCCTGGATGCCTTAAGAAACTGTCCGAACTTCTGCCAGCAATGGAGAATGTCCTGGCCCTTGAAGAACCTGTGATGGACCTCCGACTGCCCTGTATGGTAGTAGGCGATCTTCACGGCAATATGAAAGCCCTTGATCTCATCATTCATATGTGGAGATCGTTCAGCTGTCCGCAGCTACTGTTCCTTGGAGATTATGTGGATAGAGGAAATGCATCTGTGGACGTGCTGATCAGCTTATTTGAAATGAAACGTCAGGATTGGAAGAATATCATTTTGCTTAGGGGTAATCACGAAAGTCCGGAAATGAACCGGAAATATGGGTTTTTTGATGAGATAGGGCGAAATGAAGAAATGCTGGCAGATGTTACATCCGTTTTTAAAAAAATGCCTGTTGCAGCAATCCTTCCCGGAGGAATTTTTTGCGTACATGCTGGCATTCCGGGTGTTTGCAGCATTGATGATATAAAGAAGGAAAATTCTTTTGAATTTCTCTGGAACGATCCCTGGGAGCACGAAGGGATGGGGCCCTCGCCAAGAGGAATTGCAATACACCTTTTTGGCAGGGATGTCCTGGAAGCCTTTCTTGAAAAGAACCAGCTCAGAATGATGATAAGAGCGCATAGTGCACTCATGTCAGGATATGAATGGTTCTTTGATAAACAACTGTTATCCCTGTTCTCCGCTCCTGCATATTGTGGTGCAGATAACAAAGGTGCATTTGCATTGCTCCATATGTCCGGCATGTGCATATACGTGTTTGGGGGGAGTAGGGAAAAGTACGAACTTATAAAGAGGGAGTCTATATACATATGAAATTTTTATAATAAAAAGAGATATTAACAATTGTGAATATAGGAGTATGGGGTGATAGCATAGTTACATTGGAAGTAGATGTAAGAGGACAGACGTGTCCGGTACCACTTGTAGAATGCCGCAAAGCACTTAGAAAAGCCTCTCCCGGAGACGAGGTTGTGGTGATCGGCACACATCCGGCATCAAAGAAGGAAATTCCTATGGCATGCGAGTCTCTTGGTCTTGATGTCCTGGCAGTGGAAGACAAAGACAATGAATGGAAGATAAGGATACGCAGGTAGGTAGTTCATATGGGGAACAAAGCTGTAATCGTGGTACATAGCGGAGATATGGATAAGATATACAGTGCTTTGATCATAGGCAATGGCGCACTCTCCATGGGACTTGAAGCCTCCCTGTATTTCACTTTCTGGGGTCTACAACGGCTGAAGAAAGGTGGTCTTGAAGCTGGCCCGCTTTCAAAGATGCACATGCTGGGCCTGGGCAAGTGGATGGTGAAGAAAAGAATGACCAAAGCCAACGTAGCTTCCCTGGAGAAGCTCATGCAGGATTATAAGGAGCTGGGCGGACGGATCATAGCCTGTGAAATGACCATGGAGATCATGGGTATCAGGAAAGAAGACCTGCGTACTGACTGGATAGATGAGTACGGAGCAGTAGGCACATATATACACGAAGCAAAAGATGCCAGTATTACCCTTTTCATTTGACGGAGGTAGAATATGTTCGACAAGATAACCTATCTGGACAACGCAGCCAGCACTCGTCTGGATGAACGTGTCCTGGAAGCTATGAAACCTTATTTCTTTGATACTTATGCAGTGGCAACTTCGGAGTTTGGATATTCCATGGGCATAGATGCTAAAGAAGGGCTTATGGCTGCCAGGGGATCAATAGCGAAAACTCTTGGCGCATCGGAAGAAGAACTGGTTTTCACTTCCGGAGAGACCGAATCCAGCAACATGGCCATCAAAGGTGTTGCAGCTGCCCTCAGGAAGAAAAAAGGCTCACATGTAATAGTATCCAGGATAGAGGACTTCCCGGTGCTCAATACGGCAAAGAGCCTGGAAAGGCAGGGAGCCAAAGTGGATTACCTGAATGTGGACAGTGAAGGTGCTGTGGATCTGGAGCAGCTTGAAAGCCTTATTACAAAAGAGACTGCATTGGTATCCATCCAGCATGCCAATCAGGAGATAGGTACATTACAGAACATCAAGGCAATTGCAGACATATGCAGTGACAAAGATGTACTTCTGCATACTGATGCCACGCATACGTTCACTCGTGTGCCGCTGGACATGAAAAAGATCCCTGTGGATCTGGTAACAATATCTGCACATACTATACACGGTCCGAGGGGAGTTGGTGGCCTGTATATACGTGAAGGCACACCCATTGAGAAGTGGATGGACGGAGGCTACCAGGAATCAAACCGCAGAGCCGGTCTGGAAAATATCCCGGGTGCAGTGGGATTCGCAAAGGCCGTAGAGCTTGTGACACCTGAAGAAAATGTTGCCCTTGCCAGGATGAGGGACCGCACGATCAGCAAAGCTCTTGAAGACATTCCTCATGTTACACTTAATGGCAGTCGCACTGACCGCACACCACAGAACGCCAATCTCACATTCCATTACGTAGAGGGAGAATCCATGACACTGCATCTGGATATGAGAGGCTTTGCGGTGAGCACCGGATCTGCATGTTTCAGCAGGTCACTGGAAGCCAGCCATGTGATCCTGGGGATCGGTGGTGATCATGAAAGGGCACATGGTTCTCTGAGATTCACTTTTGGCAGGTATAACACTATGGAAGATGTGGATGCAGTCCTGAGTGCCCTGAAGGAGATCGTGGAAAAACTTAGAGAGATAAGTCCGCTATATGCTAAAAGTAGGTGATAACTTGAAGTTTCCTTATACAGAGAAAGTTTTAGAACATTTCCGCAATCCAAAGAACGTGGGCAAGCTGGAGGATGCTGACGGAAAGGGACTTGAAGGCAGCCCTGCCTGTGGGGATATGGTTGCAGTATATCTGAAAGTGGATCCGCAGACCACTGTGATAGATGATATAAAGTTCGAATCCTATGGATGCGCCTCCAATATCGCTACTGCATCTATTATTACCGAAATGGCAAAAGGAAAGACCATAGCTGATGCAAAGAAGATCACATGGCAGGAGGCAACTGATGAACTGGGAGGTTTGCCACCGGTAAAAAGACATTGTTCGGTGCTGGCGGTCGAGGGTTTGAGATCTGCGATACGTGACTACGAGGAAAAGCACGGTCTGGTAAGCGAGCAGGAACCAACCACTGAAGAGGTTGTAAGAAGCAGGCTTAAGCATGTCATGAATCCCATGGCAGGGCTTGATATAGTTCGTACGGAACTGGTAACCAAGATCGAGGTTAAGGAAGGTATCGTCAGGGTTGTCCTTGATCTGCCTTCCAGCCATCAGTTCGCAAATGCCATAAAGGAGGATCTCGTAGAAAAACTGGAAGCACTGTGGGATGTGAAAGAGGTAAAGGTGGTCTTTACCGAAGGCTAAGACAGAGGATACGGGTATGCCCATGAATGAAAAGCAGGAAATGATCATTAGAAGAGCTCTGGAACTCGGATTAAGAGCATACCCTTTTAAAACAGCGGGTATACCTGTGGAAAACAGGGCACGTATAAAGTGTGAATATGGGTGCAGAGGTTATGGTAAACGCTTAAGCTGTCCTCCCCATATTATGGATATCGATGAGTTCAGAAAGATCCTTCATGAATACGATAATGCCCTGCTGCTGATCGAAGAGCATGATATGTCCCATGAACCCGATATTTTCAGGGCCTGGTCTTTTTTGCGCAGGGGATCTTTCCATAAAATGCTGGAGCTGGAATACCTTGCCTTCAGGGAAGGTTTTACCTATGCTCAGTTGCTGCGGCCGGGCGCATGCAATGAGTGTGATGTGTGTGCCGAAAAATGCAGAAAGCCGGAATTGCGCAGGTTCCCTCCGGAAGCTGTTGGTATCAACGTCGGAAAGATCATGGACACAGTAGCTGAAACTTTTGTTTTTTGTGATCCTTCTGACATTAAGTGTGTTGGTATTCTGCTCATTGAATAAGGATATCCGGAGAAATGAACTCAAAGGAAGCTCTCAAAAAGGAAAAGTCGGCTGTCTCTAATAGATATGTACTGATGGGAGACAAAGAAACAGGTCCGGAGAAAAAAGAACACTATTACAGACTGGCTCTTGAAGTGGAACCGAAAAACGTATCTGCTCTCAATAAAATGGGCCTTTTATCCTATCAGAACGGAAAGCTCCGGGAAGCTATCAGGTTCTTCGATGCTGTGATCGGCTCCGGGAAAGTTCAGAACCTGTATCCGATCTATTTTAATAAGAGCATGGTTCTGAAAGAATTGAAGGAATACGAAGCTGCACTTAATTATATTAATAAGGCTTTGACCTTCGACCCTAAAAGTCCGCAGGCACAAGAGCTTAAAAAAGAACTTCAGGATATAGTTGATGAAAAATACAGACGGCAGGCTGAAAGAGAGAAGCAGGCTGCATATAGTGATCTTAAAAAAGAGAAGATATACAGTTCCTGGGACCCTCCCACTATATCCATACTTGCGAACATGATGTATTACAAGGATTGGCATCTATACAAACATCGCAGGAACTTTGAGATCACCGAGAAACAAAAGGAAAAGATAACTTCCAAGCTTGCAAGTAAGGAATTCTGTTGCGAAAAATGTAATTTTTACAGGAACGATACGTGCAAAAAGAAAAAAAATATACAGGTAGATACGAAAGCTATCTGCAAAGCTTTTCAGCCTGGGAATTAATTGATTTACACATTTCAGCCTATGAAGTCAAAGATAGCAATATCCCGGAAGACTGCCGCAAGGAATTGCTTTTGAAACCATCTTATCCCTGTATATTGTTAACCCCATAGGCTTGATCCATCCGGCCGCAGGCAGTAGTATTTGAACTCCCTGCTGAACGCCGGTTCTTCCTCCTGACTATACCAACAATTATATATAGTATCAACTCAAGTTAGCATTGCTTTAAGATATAACTGTTCAGATAACGTATTGGCCTTAAATAGTGTTACTTTTTCGTATATGCTGTTTTTCCGTTATGTTTTCATTATAGTTGGGTTTCTTAAGCTTTAACATAAGGACGTGAATTATATGTTCGGAAATGAACCAACTGCCCCAGTGGATGCTGGAAAGGAATATGAAGTAAAGATCGAGGACATCGCAAGAGAGGGAGACGGCATTGCAAGAGTAAGCGGTTTTGTAATATTCGTGCCAGGTACTTCCGTAGGCGATGAAGTGACCATAAAGGTCACAAAGGTCATGCGCAAGTTCGCATTTGCTGAAGTCAGCAACTAAATCTGATTTTTCTTGGTATGACAGGCAGAACAATGGCCTGTCAGCTTTCTTATTATTCTGGATCATTAAAAACGCAATTGTGTGGTCAGCACACAGGAACTTTACTATGGAAAAAATTACATTTAATGACTTGCATTTATCTGCAGATATCAAAAAAGCGATCGAATATATGGGTTTTGTAAAACCTACACCTATTCAGGCACAGGCTATTCCTTATATCCTTGAAGGAAAGGATGTGATAGGACAGGCTGAAACAGGTACAGGAAAGACCGCAGCATTTGGAATACCTGCACTTGAACTAGTGGATATGACACAAAAGAAAGTACAGATGCTCATACTTTGTCCCACACGAGAGCTTGCAAATCAGGTTGCTGAAGAGATGAACAAGCTTTCAAGATACAGAGAGATCAAGATATGTGCTATATTTGGAGGGCAGTCCATCGAAAGGCAAATGAAGGCCTTGAAAAAAGGTGTTCATATTGTCGTTGGTACACCCGGAAGAATAATGGACCACCTTGAGCGCAATACTCTGAAGCTTGATACTGTAAAAATGGTTGTGCTGGATGAAGCCGATAAGATGTTAGATATGGGATTCAGAGAAGACATTGAACTTATTCTTGAAAAAGCTAATGATAAGAGGCAAACGATTCTCTTTTCCGCGACCATGCCTAAACCCATTATTAAACTAACGACCAGATATCAGCGGGAACCATTGTTGATAAAGACCCAGCCGAAAAATGTTAATGTTTCCCAGATCGAACAATTCTATCTTGAAACTAAGGGCAGGCCCAAGCACGAGATGCTGTGCAGGGTAATTGATAGTTATGATATGAAATCATCTCTGATCTTCTGCAACACTAAAAAAGGTGTGGATGAACTGGTAGTCACTCTCAGAAGAAGAGGATATCTGGTTGATGGATTACATGGTGACATGAGACAGAAGCAAAGGGACGATGTAATGTCCAGCTTCAAGAATGGGGAGATCGAAACTCTTGTGGCTACGGATGTGGCTTCCAGGGGAATAGATGTAAAGAACATCGAAGCTGTGTTCAATTACGATATTCCGCAGGATACTGAATCCTATATTCACAGGATAGGCAGGACCGGAAGGGCCGGTAAAGAAGGGCGGGCCTTTACGTTTGCGGCCGGCAGGGAAATATACAGGATCAAGAACATACAAAAACATACCAACACTGTGATCCGCTGCAAAGAACTGCCTTCTGCTGCATAAAGCATCTAACAGTTATTGGTATTGAAATATCCCTTGTTGTGTATATCAAGGGATATTATAGTTCTTTTTAAGTTTGTAAAATGTGTAAAAGCATTTATAAAAGCTGTTCCACAACAGCCATGACAATTTCAAGGGCTATCAGGACTATAACTATCCATTCCAGGAAGTTGGAGTGCTGAATGCGGACCTCTTCTGAAAGCATGGAATAATTGTCCCTTATCACTTCGATCTTGTGGCTGACGCTTTCACTCCACTGGCTGCTTCGCAGCATTTTCAGTACTGATGCGTAGACCCTGGCATAGTAAATGTCCTCTGTGACCTTTATAAGGTTGTTTACCTTTTCTGTAACTTCAGATATCTCTGCATTGTTCTGCATAAGTTGTGTCATTATCAATCTATATTGATGCCTTCTTCTAAACGGAGGAAGCTTATCGGCAAGCACGATGTCGTCGTACATTTTCCCCATCTGGCGGCTCAGTTCCCGATCGTAGTAACGCAATTCGAATACCTGCACATTCGCAAATTCGATGAGATCGAAAAGATCGGAGGGACTGTCTGGATTACAAAGAAGGGCTGAGTCCCATGAGAATATGACAAGGTCTTCTTTGGTATAACTCTGTGTACCTTTGAGGATCTCTTCTCTCATCTGAGGAGAAAAGTTCCTTTTTTCCCCTGCAAGCAGGGGCAATGGATCTATAGATTCGTCCATCCAGTCCATGAGATATATGGTATAGTCTTCAAAGAAATCCGGGTTCAACGCAAAGCCTCTTATGTGAGGTTTGAGTATGTCCGTGAGCGTTCTAAGGTGTAAAAGGAATAGATCCGAAAGTCCTTCCTGTTCTGTAAAAAGCAGCGCAGTTTCTTCCAGGAGAGTAAAATCAGATTCAGGTCTTTCAAAAACTAAACAGAGACTTATTGCCCCTATATCAAAGATGCGGGCAAATACTGTGAACTCAAAGGTACTGCCCACCTTTTCCACAGTGGAGCGACCCATCCTTATCAAAAGAGGAGGTACATCCATTATAATTGACTTTGGCTTTACACGCCGGAAACTTGTCCTGGCAATAAGGAAACTTTCCGAGAGTTCCTTTTCCAGCCAGTCCAGATCTATTTCCAGTCCTATATCATAGATCCTGTAAAACCGAAGTGCTATCAATGGCCTTTATCTCCTGCAGGGAGCATTAAATTAATTATATGAGTTCATTTGTTACTTCCTATAATATGTTATCCATATAGATACAGGCATCGGTTAGAACGGGAAAAGAGTAATATTTTTTATTTAAATCTTGCAATAACAAAGCAGTGACTGCCAGATCTTTCTGCTGCTTTGACAGTATATTTGTAATATTAAATATATGTGATCATTTATTATTAGCGCATTCATTTAATATTTAATGTAGAAGTGATTAAATACAAGAAGGTCATATTTTTGTTTGCATTCCGGAATTGCTGCAATGCGGAAACAGAACCTCCTACGGAGCATGCACCAATAATGCACGAGAAAACAAAAAAACAAAGGATGAAATTGGGGACTCCAGTTCAGGGTGATATATAGGATCATCTGTGCCCTGAACTGGATACAACTATAAGCAGAAGGAAAAGGGCTGAAGCACCGTATTCTGTTCGGTTATACTTGCTGTGATCCATCGCATGATTTTTAACAGCTTCCTTATATTATCAGACCCGAAACCAATACAAGGGCAACGATCATGAGCAAATAAGTGGCCAAAACAACAGCCACCCTTTTCACCCGATTTTTACTTTGCATACCTACCACAATTAAAACCACTATACATACGTATATAAGTCTTTCCTATTTTGCTTGAAAGATCCATTATGTAAAAGCGGTAGTTGATATCTTTGTATTAGATCCGGATACAGCTCTTTTGCTAATTATTTAGACAAGCATGCTTCTTTTTCATTTAATTCTGCGTAATCAATAAATAGTGTAAAAAACACTCATTTATTTTGAGTGGGAAAAGAGCTACTTCATAGCGTAGCAGGCGGTGATCTTTGATAATGTTATCCAGAATACCAATCGTATTGGACAAAGTAGAACAAAAAGACCTGAATAAAGAGATCCTCAGAGCTGCTATTATTGCTGAAATGGACGCTATCAGCCTGTACGAGCAAATGGCAGACCTGACAGATAATGATGAAGTAAGAAGAGTACTGCTGGATGTGGCAAAAGAAGAGAAGACACATGTTGGAGAGTTCCAAGCATTGCTCCTTGAGCAAGATGAAGAGCAGATGAAAGAACTGGAAGCTGGCAAAATGGAAGTTGATGAAGAACTTCAAAAATAAGGAGGAAGATCATTGTTTTCAAAAGCACCAATAAACTTTGAAAGGAGCAGTAAGGAAGATATTGATAAAGAGATCCTGAGAAGCGCCATGATAGCCGAACTTGATGCTATAAACCTTTACGAAGAAATGGCTGCTCTTACAGATGATGAGAAACTCAGAAAGATCTTGCTTGACGTTGCCAACGAAGAGAAGATACATGTGGCCATGTTCGAGACTGTGCTTATGGAAGTGGACAGAGAGTATCTAAGAGTGATGGCAAAATATGCATTGGCGAGAAACAGATGAGAGAGTGGTGCATGATATTCTGAAGAACATTGTAGGAAACATAGACAGATGGAAGTATCCAACTTCCATATTTTATCTTAAGATCCTATAGTACAAACAGTGTAAAAATACACGCACATAAATATTACGCCGAATTCAGATATTTAAAAACGACCTTGTTAAACATATCATGCTGTTCAATAGAGCACACATGCCCGCAATTATCAATTATTTCCACCTGAGAATTGCGTATTTTCTTACTGTATTTTAAAGTGTCCTTTAAAAAAAGATAGTCTTCATTTCCTGAAACATACAGGACTTTAATGTTATCATTTAATTCATTTAGCCAGCTTAAACTTTTTGTTGTTTGCGGAACAATATCCAGCCATTTACAAAACTCGTCATAACCTAATTTCTTCGCTTCATTCACAAAGATAGCCCGTGATCTCCTATGGTTCTTTTTAGGCATTATGATATAAGCAAAAAATCTATAAAGGACCATGTAATTGATGATCCTTTTAAAAGTTATTGCCAGGAAAAGCAAAAACCTTGTTTTCAAATTGAATTTGAGGATTCCCCCACCCATGATCAATGAATGGACTTTTTCCGGATATAGTACGGCAAATCGTAAGCATATTAATGAACTAAAGGAAAAGCCCAGAAAGTGAGCTTGTTCAATTTTATAGTGATCTAATGTACTATTTATAAACTTACAAACCTTATCCAGGTCCAGATCTTCATTTTCATTCCTCTTATGCATTTCCAGCACAAGCAGGTTATAGTACTTTGAAAAGAAATCTATTTGTTTTTTCCAGGTCCTTGCACTACCTCCAAAACCATGGACCAGTATGATCCAGTGAACTGAAGCGTTCTTGTAGTAAACTTCGGCATCAAATATCTTTTCTTCTGCCATCTGTTATTCCTTTCTTAAAAGTATGATACTTCAAGAACCTAGGAAAGTTTTTCTGAATGTGCTCCGGCATTTTTCTGAATAGCTCCTCTGACATTTCTTCCCACTCTCTGGCCCTCTCAAAACTCTTCATTGCCAGAGCCTCAGCGGATTCCGGATTGGCCAGATGTGTCGACCTTGCCCCGCCGGCATTCACCACATCGATGATGGCCTGAGGATTATCGATCAACGGACAGGGCCTCAATGGATTTTGTGAGAATGGCTGTGCATTTCTAAAGGCAGTGAAGAATTTAGACCTGAGGGCTTCAGCAAGCGATACCTCGTAGATGTTCGAATCAGAGTAATGACAGAATGCACAGGGCTCCACATCACCTTTAGCATTTATATGGACAAAACCAACACCTGCGCCAATACAACCGAAAGACAGATGACCGTTGTTCCAGAAATCTATGATCACATAGTCATGTTTTATACAGTAATCCCTGATCCGTTCCTGTACGTATGCTCTTTGCTCTGCAGTGCATACTAAAGAAGTGTCCGCATTGCTCCCCACAGGGATATACTGGAACAGCCAGCCGAACCAGGCGCCTTTTTGACGCATATGGTCGAGGAATTGATCACTGGCTATGGTCTTGTAGTTCTTGGAATGATAGCAGGATGAAAAAGCAAATGCAATACCTCTGGACCTTAAAATATCCATAGCTTCGATCGCTTTATCATAAACACCCGTTCCTCTTCTGAAATCGGTTTCTTCTTTTGTCCCTTCAATACTTATGAAGACATTCAAATTACCCAGTGCAGCCATTTCATCAGCAAACTTTTCATCGATCAACGTTGCATTGGTAAATGCCCCGAATGTCATTTTGCTATGTTCTTTGCATAATTTCAGAATATCGTCTTTCCGGAGTAAAGGTTCACCGCCGGTCATTAAACAGTCCATGATCCCCAATTTTTCAGCCTGGTGCAATATATCGTCAAACTTCTCATAAGATATATTGTGACCGCTTTCATAATCCTGCGACCAGCATCCTTTACACTTCAGATTACAGTTGCTGGTCGGGTCTAGCAGAAGAACCCTGGGGACAGAACATTTGTTTTTAAATCCATTATATAGCTCTTTCAGAGTAATGAAATTGCCCATGGTCAAATGCGTTGTGATCCCTTTTGCAAAAAAGAATTGCTTACTCCTGTAGATGTAAGCTTTATGATGTGGAAAAGGAGGTATTTCCTCTCTTTTTCCGTTGATCATCAAATATTTCAATTTCAACCCCCTTAGAACTTACTTTGCAGTTACGGATACTTTTTGTGGAATAACTCCATCAAATACGAACTCGCCCTCCGAATTAGATGTCAGGCTGGTTATTTCAAGTCCGGGGACAACCGTATAGATACGGGGGAAGTATTCTTCCATTGTGTCTACGCTGTCCTCTTCCAGATATTTATCCGGGAGTGATACCGCTCCTAAATTGAATGTTTCGGGATCTCCGCTTAACTGATTGTTCGTAACGCTGATGTGCCCTTTACTATAAATGTTCAGTGTATCAGGCAGCGGAAGGGGAACGTCGTCTGCAACATCTGAATATAGATCTGTCTTAAGTCTCTTTATGTCAGCAGTACTCGATCCTTCCATTGTCCCATCAGGCAGGACTTTTACCTGAAGGTTATCAAACCACCAGAACCCCGGAGCAAGCTCATTTAATAAAGCAGTAGCCTCCTCATTAGTTAAAGTGAATTCTTTTCTTTCATATTCTGAGAATTCAAAATTGTAATCATGGATCGATTTCTTTTCACCGTTGTCTTCATATTGTTCTTTATACTCTTCCAGTGCTTCTCCGGTCAAACCTTCATATTCGACCTGAATACCGGTTTTTTCCAGAGCACTGACGTAATCCTCATGAGTATATTCAACCCCCAGGTCTTTAGGTCCTAATAATGAAAAGCTTGCATAGACCCAGGATACACTAGCTAAGATCAATACAAATACTACTAAGAATATATATTTGAACTTTCCCTTTTCGCTGCCCATTGTATTACCGCCATTATCATGCAATTATTATAATAGTCTATATTCTATTCTATTTAAAATAATACCCTAAATACAAATGGCGAAAGCCATCAATTCACCCATCAGATGCAACAATATTTATACAAAGTGTCGGTATTTTTATATAATCGCAAGATTTTTATTTTAGGATCAAAACCTAAATTATAAAATAAATCGATAGAATTACTGATCGGTATTGAGAAAATGGAAGAAAGATCATCTGTTCAGAGAAATGCCAACCCGGCGTATACTACCCTTAAAGATTGGGTCTTAAAAGAATCGATCCCCGTTTCCATCGATGCGTCCGAAACTTTCAGCTCCCCTCTTGACAAGATCATCGCCTCACTTGATGACACTGTAGAGTTGGTAGGCTTTGGCGAAACTCTCCACGGCGGCGAGGACATTCTGTTACTCCGCAACCTGCTATTCCAGCGCCTTGTGGAGAAGCATGGTTACAGCGCCATCGCCATCGAAAGCAGTTTTCCCAGAGCGCGTGTAGTGAATGAGTACATAGCTGGCCGAGGAGCGGCACCTTATGAAGAAATACAGGAAGTAGGGTTTAGCCACGGTTTCGGGAGCTTAGAGGCAAATCGTGAACTTGTGGAATGGATGCGGGAATACAACGCTGACCCTTCCCATCAAGTCAAGCTCCGGTTCTACGGTTTTGATAGCCCTACGGAAATGATGTACGCGGACAGCCCAAGGCAGGTCTTGCTTTTTGTACTGGACTACCTCACTTCGATCGATAGTATCAGCGGCAAATATCATAAAGAACGGATAGAACCGCTTCTGGGTAATGATCCTGAGTGGGAGAACCCTGCCGCAGCAATGGACCCGAAGTTATCGGTGGGTCTGTCATCAAGTGCCACTGAACTTAGAATCGAGACGGAAGATCTCATATCGGAACTAATGGAACGGCGTCCCGGATTGGTAGCTGAGATTGACGAAAGTCTGTATCTGGAAGTAGTACAATATGCCATGCTGGCCAGGCAGTTGCTGAACTATCACGGTGTATTGGCCCGGGACTCCGAAAACCGGCTGGTCAGGCTTCTCGGCATTCGCGATACGATGATGGCAGAAAATCTGCTGTATATAGTATCCCGTGAGCGATACAGAGGAAAAATGTTGGCTTTTGCTCACAACAGCCATCTGCAGCGGGGAAAGGCCCATATGCAACTTGGCCCTCACTCATTAACATGGTGGCCGGCTGGGTCCCATCTCAATGAGATGTTCGGTCCACGCTACGTAGTCATCGGCTCTGCAGTGGGTCTTTCTGATGACAATGGTATCAGCCAACCCGAACCTGGCACTCTCGAAGCATTGTTGGGGGATCTGCCGGGACCGATCAGTTTCATCCCAACCCACAAAGGCCACGGGCTTCCAGCTCCGGAGATCGAAGCTCTTAAAATCCGCTCTGGCAGCATGAAGAACCCGACCTACTTCGCACTAACTTCTCAATGTTTCACGGATTTCGACTGGCTGGCTTTCCTGCGTTCAACGTCATACGCCAGAGGAGGGCCACCCCTGCACCGATAAAATAAAAAAAGTGTGTAATAAAGTATTGATCAACATGTAAAAACGGAAATACGTTTTTTCATTCACGGTCATGATGAAATTGCCATTCAATACCATATTTATCGGTCACCATGCCGTACAGTTTGCTCCAGAACGTTTCCTGAAGCTCCATTACCACAGTGCCTTCAGCTTTGAGTGCGTTGAACATTGACCTTATCCTATCCGTATCCTTACTGATAATTACAAGGCCGATATTGTTCCCAAGGATAAAAGGTATACCTGGGGGAACATCTGAGAACATCACTGTGCTTCCCTCTATCTCAAGAGCAGTATGCATTACCAGATCCTTTGTTTCTTCCGTTACCGGAAAGCCCATATCTTCTGGTGCATCACCGAATGACATGATCTCAGGCTTAGCTGCTTCAAAGACCTTTGTGTAATATTCAACAGCTTCCCGGCAGTTCCCATTAAAATTTATATATGGCTGTACAAACATTTTATTCACTCCCATCAATAAGATTGGACACATTGATAACTGGAACCTACCCGATTAAATAATTTATCCGACACTTAAAACCAATGAAGCAAACCAAACGAGCTTTTTATATCAGACCCTTGCATTTAGTTCATATAGCTGCGAGCGAATCATTAACTAAGACCTCTTTGGGAGTATAAATGACAGTTTATCAGAACGTAAAGGCCGTCCTCAAAGAGCTTGCAAATACAAAGCTTGTCTGTGTCACCAAGACGATCGATGCACAGAGAATAAATGAATCCATAAGGGCCGGAGCCACTATCATAGGGGAGAGCAAAGTTCAGGAATATGAGAGTAAATGTGATGATCTGCTTCCCTGTGAAAAGCACTTCATAGGACATTTACAGTCAAAAAAGGTCAAAAAAGCCGTTCAGCTCTTTGATGTGATCCAGTCAGTGGATTCACTGAAGCTGATACAGGACATCAATAAGAAAGCCTGGGACCTTGGCAAGATACAGAAGATATTCCTGCAGATCAATATCGGCAAAGAGCCCCAGAAATTCGGCTTTATGGAAAATGAGATAGCACAGGTGATCACAGAGATCCATGGACTCAAAAATATTCATGTGGAAGGACTCATGTGTATTCCTCCTTTTGAGTCACCTGAGCAAACAAGGTCATATTTCAAAAGGATGAAAGCCCTGTTTGCTGAAATGCAGCAGATTGACCTGGAAAATGTCGATATTCAGGAACTTTCAATGGGTATGTCCAATGACTACAGGATAGCCATTGAAGAAGGAGCTACCATGGTGAGGATCGGTTCTTCAATATTCGGAGATAGAAAATACTGAAAAAGCCCGGTACTTAGAAAAACTTCCTGGACTCCAAAAAATATCATTCAGGCATAGACAGGGGACTTCATATAGAGATAGAACTGAACAGTTTTCAGAAAACATAAAGCAGAGGTTTATAAAAGATTACCGTTTTTCTTGACAGCTCCACTACAGTGAGGCTGTATAAACCCATCTACTAAAATGCTTAATGAATAATTGCTTTTTCTTTCATCTGTATATGAGTCTCTGTCCATTAAGCCCACCGTTTTTCACCGACTAACCTTCGGTTAAGGCTTATTATAGAACTGATACTATATAAAAATATTCATAATAATATATGAGGAAGTTTATAAAATTGTATAGCGATTCTGTGTTAAATTATATTGCGAGAAGTATGAAGCTTGATACAGATCGTTCATATTATTATCTAAAATAGTCAAAAGATAGACTACGTGGAAAACACATCTAAATGGATCAAATGAAGGCACAGGATAGAAATAAGCACCGTGGTCTGCAACCAATCAGCTATTTCTAACATCTGCCCTCAACTATGCGTTTTGTATAAGCTTTTATGTACCTGCAGTAACAGGCCTACGTAAAAGAAAAGATCGTTTTTATGATTGGATCACTTTCACCTTGCTAAGTCTACCTTCTTAAACTTGCATGATATAGAGCATTGTGTACACTGGCTTTAAGGTGTACATCTCTAAGCAGGGGCATCCGTACAACATGCTCCTGCTGACCCCTTCTGAAAAATGCTCCGTTAGTTGTAAATGATGTATCCAGCAAGAATATACCTGGATACATCAACAAAAAAATCACGTAATATCTTAAAGCAGCAACTTTTTAGTGACCGACGACGGAAAACATCTCATTGACCATTTTTTACTGGATGCTTGCATAGCCCTCATAAGATTCATGTTTCTGAACATCTGCAGAGAATGTATCCATTAGAACACGATCTTCTTTATGCCTCGCTAAAGCAAAGCCCATAAAAGACAATCCAATTCCCAGATAAGAATGCTCAACAATTATCGATCCAATTGCTGCTACAAGGAATAATGACCAGTATTTTTCAAACATACTACGAAATCACTGTTATGGTATATAAACAAAATTTTAATTAACAATCGTTTGAATATTTTATAATGATTGATAATTAGCATAAACTTAATACAAAAACATGCGCAACGAATCAAAGCAGAACCATATACCCGACATCTGCAGATGCACTATCGTTAACTGAGAGGCTTGCAGAGGTAATGTTTTTAAAAGTTAAGACTCAAATACCTTTGAAGTTTCCAATAAGTGTATGACAGGTGACACCAAAATGGAATTAATGGGTTGCAGCAAAGCTGATTTCGACCAGATAATCTCAAATATCAATGATTTCTGGGACAGTGACAGAACATTGCATTTACATCATCCCATGCTGATCTATGAATTCGGGAACACGGCCTTTGTAATAAAGGATGGCGACACTGTCTGTGCGTATCTTTTTGGTTTCTATTCCCAGACCGATCCCATAGCCTATGCACATCTATTGGCCGTGAGAGATAATTATCGCAGACAGGGGCTTGCCCGAAAGCTCTATGAGCATTTCATCGAATGCGCAAGAAAAAAGCATTGTTCGGGAATTAAAGCCATAACAAAGCCTACAAATCTTGAATCCATAGCCTTTCATACAAGCATGGGAATGAAGCTTATTGGCGAAGATGCCATTGATGGGACCAATGTTGTTATGGATTATAGTGGCCCTGGGGAGCATCGGGTTGTTTTTATGAAACATATATGAAAAAAGATATTAACAAAGTCTGAGGTGCAATGCATCCAATAAATATCGATAAGTCCTTGATAGCCCCCTGTGGTATGAACTGCGGGGTCTGCCGCGCATACCTGCGGGACAAGAACAAATGTCCGGGATGCAATGGCTCTGACCTGAACAAGCCGAAGTATTGTATCGTTTGCCGTATAAAGAACTGTGAAGAGCTGAAGAAAACATCTGCTAACTACTGTTTTTCCTGTAAAGGATTCCCCTGTGCAAGACTTAAACAGCTTGATAAGAGATACAGGACAAAGTACGGGATGAGCATGATCGATAACCTGAAAAGGATAAAGGAAACCGGAATAGATAATTTAATGGTTCTCGAAAATGAAAAATGGACCTGTGAAAAATGTGGGAATATCATCTGTGTGCATACATGGAAATGCAGCAAATGGGGGGATCAGGTGAAAGAACAATGATACAGATGTCTGCCAGATATATTCCGTCTTCAAAAATAGTAGCATGGTGAATTTGATGGTGGGGTGTAATGTTAGAACTTAATACCGAAAGACTAAGAATACTCTGTTTGGACCTCGCAAATTTCAAATCATATATTCATGAGCATGGAAACTTTGAAAGGAACATTGGTGTTCAGGTTACAGCTGAATCACTTCCCGATGAACTTAAAAAAGTTTTTGGGTCTGCGTATGAACAAGCTATGACAGATAGCAGCAATTATGCATGGTATACTGTATGGCAGATCATATCAAAAACGGATAATTGTGCCATTGGAGGTATATGCTTCAAGGGCAGTCCAAACATAAATGGAGAAGTGGAGATAGGATATGGAACAGAGCCTGCACATCAGAATAAAGGTTACATGACCGAAGCTGTACAAGCTATTATCCAGTGGGCCATGAAGCAGGATGGAGTGCTGCATGTAATAGCAGAAACTGATAAGTTCAACATTGCTTCCCATAAGGTTCTGGAAAAGAATGAAATGCGTATATACAAAGAAACCGATAGCTCTTTATGGTGGAGATACAACATTGCTTAACTTATATGCCTGCATACTCAATGCTTAATCACCTAAAGATATCGCGGATTTGAACAGCAGGAAAAAAAGGAAAGGATTTAGAGCCTGAAGAATATGCAGGATTAGTGTGTTTGGTTGAAAAGTTAGATACTAAATATATAATGCAATCATTATAACAAACACATTTGCTGATTATCTGAGAAATAAATATGCAAATCGAAACAATGTTATAATCAATATTCAAGTAATCAATAAAACTGTGAATAACACTTACATAAGTAACAACTTTAAAAGAGACATTGATACTTTTTGTAATAGTGAGATTGACAAAATGGAAGATGATTTTAAACCAAATTGAGTATAACGCATTCTATCTAAACGATAGTTCCATGAACCAAATTAGATAATAGTATGCTTGCTTTAGGGTTTTACAATTCTTAAAAGTCTCGCTCTGAAGCATGGCTTTTTATATGAAATAGATAAATAAAAGTGAAGTGTGGGTTTTAAAATATAAATTTAATACTGGTACAAAAAAAAGAAAAAAGTAAACTTTCGATGTTGTCGACTAAACTCATTGCACATTGTAGAGAGCCACTTTCTTGGTGATCTGATCCACTTCTTCTTTTGTAATTCCAAACTGATCAGCAACTCTTTGATAAACAATATCATAATTAACAGTTGCATATGGATCACTTAAATCTAGCTTCTCAAATTCTTCCGAATATACTTGTTGATAGTAATCATATATTTCAAAGTCTTTTTCTGTAGGTCTCTCTATTGAATCTGGCTTAGCAACTTTATCTTTAATCTCGATATTATATGCATATGAGGATCTATCATTACTTGAAGCAATTTCAGCAGTAACCCCATCCCATTGCCCATTAGGACACCATTCAAGCATGCCAAGAGTGTATGCCCCACTTGAATCTTCTTTCCTTTCATATGCAAAAACTGATATTTCGTCTATATCAGTATTTTTGGATGTTTCATCCAACACTAATTGAATCAAAGTAGATTTTAATTCAGTTTCGGAAACACCTATTGGCAGCAAAACACGGTATTGCATTCTGACATTCATAGGAAGATTGTTTAATTCACTTGAACTATATTCAGACAAGGGTTTTTCAAGCGCTTTAATGCTGATATCTTCAATTTTTATTATTTCATATTTTTGCACCGCAGAACTATCATATTCATTTGGAAGATTTGCTAAACCTTCCTGCACCGTAGTAATTGTGCCCTCTTGCTGTTGCTGATCCGTAGACTTCGTTTGTTGATCGGATTGCCCTCCTAAAAGTGCTCCGAGCAACACAAGTAAAACAAAAACAATCAGTACCCATTTAATCACTGTCTTTATTAAGCCCATTTTAATTACTCCAATTAAAAAGTTAATTAATACACCTATGATAAATGGTTTGGTTGAAAAGAGACTGAATACGCCTTACATATCATTGACCTATTAAGGACAAATTATTGAGGTGGCAAATATGCAAAATTCTTCATGAGATAACGATACAATGCGTAAAGATTATAACAACGCAACTCTCATCCATGATGAAATCAGATAATCAAAAAATAAGATCTTTCATTGCAGTTCAACATGATCTCAATAGGCTTATCCGTCATTTCCTATGGCATCAACAGGACAAGCGCCTAATGCATCTTCACAAAGGTCCTTTTCCTCATCAGTTTCAGGTTGCTTGAAAACATACGCCTGTGGCCTATCATCAGCCATTTTGAAATGATCTGGAGCTGTGTCCACACATAATTCACATGCTATACATTCTTCATCTACATAATACGGGCCCGGAACATTTTCAGAAACTTTAATGGTTTTGTCTGCTATATTTCACTCCCCCTTTAATGAATGAATGAATGATTTACATTTGAATTGCATAGTATTTAAGGCAAATACAGTCAAAAACGCTGTATTTCAGAGGTAATACCATTATTCAGATGAATGAGAAGACGGCTGCAAGCTTCAACATCATTTGGTTTTCTCATTTTCCTCGATCCGTGCCTTTACGAGCTTCTTTACAAGGGCTGAAGGAAGCGGTTTATTGACCGGAAAGCGGATAGTACCCTTAGCGATATCGTAGGAC
>CALBTS010000135.1 GCA_937968035.1 uncultured Methanomethylovorans sp. | reverse complement strand
AGAAAGCAAGAGTTACCATAATGAATACGAATATACCGCATCAGGCACCATGGCAACTAAAGCTTTCGGTGCTTTTTTAAAAAGAAACTCTTTGATAGCCATCCCATCACATTTAGCACAGTCTCTATAGTTTTAGGGGTCGACAAGAAGAAATTGCATGACTGGTATAAAAACCATCTGAGCGATTTTACTACGGATCAGGTACAACAATCCTTACATGAGAACGACATTCAGTTACCAGATGATAGGGTTCCCAAAGAGAAAAACTGTATAGAGGTTCCGATTCTCAAACCAGAAAATATAGGTGAACATATGGCGGTTGATGAAAAGTATATCAACGGCGAATTTTATACTCTATTAACCAATGGACAAACCGGTAAAATAGCATTGATGGCTTCAACAACTAAAAGTGCATTGTTAACTCAATCAATGAAAAAGTTTGGTGATCAATTATTTAGTGTAAGGATATTAACCAGGGACCTGGCATCGAATTATGACTGGTTTGGACGTGAAAACTTTATGAATGCTGCCCAGGTTGCTGATAAATTTCATGTACTCAAACATGCTTTTGAAGCTTTACAAGACCTTCGAATCTATTATCGTCAAAAACTACTTACCCAACGCCGTGAAGCTTATGAAGCCTATAAATCTGAAAGAAAAAAGAATGCGGAATTGACTTTTAAATATACGGAAACAAAACTCTCAAACAATGAGAGCCACAAGCAATTATTGGCAAGAAGCCAATATCTGCTGTATAAAAGAAGAGATGATTGGTCATTGAGCCAGAAACACAGAGCAACACTACTTTTTAAACATTATCCAGACATCGAAACCGCATATGAATTAATTTGTCAGTTTAGAACATGGTACTCGAACGACAACATCATCGATAAAGAAATGGACAAATCAGAGAAAATCAAAGCTTTACAGACAATTAAAACTAAACTAATCCAATGGATAAACCTTGTCGAAAAAACTGATATTACTGAATTGGTGAACTTTAAATCACTAGTTGAAAGACATATGGGCCACATTCTTAACTATTTCTATACTGGTGCTACAAATGCAATTGCAGAATCAAACAATAGTATCATTCAACAATTTCTTAACAATAATAGAGGAGCTAAAAACCTTGACTTCTTCTATTTCAGACTGTCTCAATTTTTATCGTAGCACATCAATTACTGAAATACCCAATATCAGCCTTGGCTATAGCCCGTTTTCTGGTCTTTACATCAAATTTGCTGATCTTATACCTGTCAAAAGGATAATCTGATTTTCTTGCACACCCGGTCTCTACAGCTTTATTGTAAATGCTCCTGAGGGTCCGAAACATCAGGCTGATGGTAGTTTCCTTATTCCCCTTGGACCTTAGCCATCGTTCATAACCGCTTAACCAGTCCGCATCAATGTCTGAAAACTGAAGATCGGTATTCCCTTCTGAGTATGCTTTAATCGAGTTGTAGCTACCGATATAAACCTTTCTGTTGCCTGTTTTTCCATCAGCCTGAAGTTGGGAAATAAGATTCAGGTAAAATTCTCCAACAGTCTGACGATTGGATGGCACTCCTTTTTCAGTAAAGAGCCTGGTAAGAGTCAGATCAGTTTGTTCTGCATTTAACTGAAGGATAGACTTATGAATGGAGGTAACTTTAAGATCGGAAGAGCGTCGTGTAGGGAAAGAGTGTAGATCTCGGTGGT
>CALBTS010000134.1 GCA_937968035.1 uncultured Methanomethylovorans sp. | reverse complement strand
ACGACGCTCTTCCGATCTGTGATGGTTAAGTAATTGTAGAATAGAAAGTATTATATGAATTGTAACAGGAAAGCACCCATTTTATAATTGAGATTTATTACAATAAAATGTTTTATAAATATTTAAGAAAATTGCAGTTGGTAATTTCATACTTGGTTCACTGACAATGTCTAGAGACAACAATTTCGATTCCAGTGGTACTTTGCCTTATCCAAAAGTATTGATTGTGGGAGAAAGTTTTCATTCACACAGTGGAGGAGGCATTACTCAGTCAAATCTATTTAAAAATTGGCCACAAGATCGATTAGCAATTATTCCATATATTCAAGGGACCTCTGACCCTGAAATTTGTAGGAGAATTTATAATCTGAAAGAAAGAGAGGTAAAATATACTTTTCCTTTTGGATTAATTAACAGAGTCACCAGAAAGTATAAAAAGAGTAAAAACAATATTGCCGAGACATCGTTAAGCATAGCATCAAAGGAGCAAGGCAATCCGGGTTTAAATGATATTAAGGAAGGGATTGGGCTGAGTAACAGAGTATATAATGCTAGGATTACCCATTTTTCATTCTATATATTTTTGCGATCCACATACAAACGTTTGATAGGTTATTTTGGGATTGAGCATTTAAAAAGCAGGATAGTTGTTACTTCTGAATTAATGAATTGGATCCACGACTTTGGTCCACAGGTAATATACGCCCAATTTGCGACATTGGATAAAATTCGTTTTGTACAAGATCTTAAGACCCGAACAAACTTGCCCCTAGTTATACATTTTATGGATGACTGGCCTTCAGTTCTGGTATCACCTGGATTGTTTCATCACTATTGGGAAAAGAGAATTGGTGGCGAGTTAGGAAGACTCATCGACAGTGCTGATGTTTGCATAGCAATAAGCAAAAAAATGGCTGAGGAGTATCAACACAGGTACAACAAGGATTTTCATTACATACACAATCCAGTTGATATTGATAAATGGATCCCATTTTCAAAAACTTCCTGGGAAAGAGAATCGACTTTCAAAATATTGTATGCCGGCAGAGCGGGCAAATCAATTACAGGGAGCATTAAAGCAATAACCGACGTTGTTCAGATTATGTCTAATCAAAAATATGAGATTGAGTTTCATATTTATACAAAGGATTTTATTAATGCTGACTTGGAATTTAAGAATAATCCAGCTGTTTATGTTCACAAGCCAATACCAGATTATAACCAGTTGCCCCTACTTTTCTCCTCACATGATCTATTATTGATACCACTCGATTTTAAATCCAGATTTTTAAGACTTTCTATGCCTACAAAAGTTTCAGAATATATGATCAGCGGCACACCAATAATGGTTTTTGCACCTAAAGACACAGCACTTTCCGAATACGCACTTAAATATAATTGGGCTTATGTAATTGATAATGACGATGACGCTATCAGGAATGCCCTTTTGGATTTATATCACAATGAATCAACAAGAAGAAGGCTTGGGCTTAAAGCAAAAGAATTAGCTGTATCAAGGCATAATGCTACCGTGATAAGGTCTGATTTCAAAAGCCTATTGTCTTTACAAAAGAAATACATCAAGGAGGAACACGATGATAATTGAAACATTTTTTCCGCGGGAAAAGTTAACCAACAGTGATTTGGAAAAACTCTTCCCAGACTGGTCCGGTGCGAAGATCGAAGAAAAGGTTGGAATTAAAGAGCGACATATTGCTGAAGAAAGCGAAACAGCTTTGGATTTGGCAATTAAAGCATCAAATCAGGCTCTTCGCAATTTCGACAAAACTAGGATAGATTTTGTACTTCTGTGCACCCAAAGCCCTGATTATCTTCTGCCAACTAGCGCGTGCATATTACAGGATAAGCTTGGTTTAAGAACCAATATTGGTGCACTCGATTTTAACCTGGGTTGTTCTGGTTTTATTTATGGATTAGCTCTTGCCAAGAGTTTGATAAAAACCGAATTAGCAACCAATGTATTATTAGTGACTTCTGAAACCTACTCAAAGCATCTTCATCCTGATGACCGTTCTAATCGAAGTATATTCGGTGACGCTGCCGCGGCTACTATTGTAAGTTCGACAGATATTGAAAATATCCTCGAATTTGATCTCGGCACCGATGGGCAAGGGATGGATAACCTTATAATAATGAATGGCGGAATGCGGAATAAGTTAGATCCATCAGAGACTAACTGGGTAGATGAATCAGGTAATGCCAGGTCCAATAACCATCTGTTTATGAATGGTCCTGAGATTTTCAACTTCACTATCGAAAAGGTTCCCTTAGTAGTCGAAAACGTTCTTAAAAAGAACAACACAACTCTGAATGAAATTGACTATGTCATTTTTCATCAGGCTAACAAGTACATTCTTAATTATCTGAGAATGAAAATGCAAATACCGAAGGAAAAGTTTTATATTAATATGGTTTCAACCGGGAATACTGTCTCATCGACAATTCCTATCGCTCTTAAGGATTGCAGGGATCAAAACCTCATTAAAGAAGGTGACAGAGTGTTGATAGTTGGATTTGGAGTTGGGTATTCATGGGGGGGGACAATACTGAGAATTGCATAAGTTATAAAACTATGATTATGAAGAATAACGATTTTTTTCGCGAGCTGAAGGAAGCTCTTGAATTTGAAGATGTCGAATTTACTGAAAAGACAGAATTCAGGAAAATTGACGGGTACGATTCGCTACATGTAATGATGATCATTGCCTTTGTTGACAGTAGATTCGGGAAAAGACTCACTGCAAGACAACTATTCAACATCACTGATGTAAGAAGCTTAATGGAGCTTATCGGATTGGAAAACTTCGAAGAATAAGATGTCCTTCAACCCGTTTTCACTAGCGAACAAGAGGATCCTTATTACAGGAGGATCTTCAGGTATTGGAAGAGCAACTGCCATTGCATGCAGTAAGATGGGGGCAGATATTATTCTTATAGCCAGAGATATAAGAAGGTTAGAAGAAACTATGCAGGAATTATCCCCGGGTAGGCATGCCTATGTGAGATTAGATTTGACCGATTATGAAAAAATTGAAAACACAATCTCCGAATGTGTTGAGAAATACGGGCAATTTGACGGGCTTGTGCATTCAGCTGGGAGTGAAATATCTGCTCCCATTCAATTTTTAAAACCAATGCAGTATGAGAAAATCATTTCAGTCAATTTAATCAGTGGCTTTGAATTATCCAGAGTAATCACAAAAAGGAGATACTTTAATCCTGAAGGAGGCAGTTTAGTCTTTATTTCATCAATCAGGGGAGTGGTTGGCAAAGAAACGGCTGTTGCCTATAGTTGTAGCAAGGGAGCGATTATCTCAGGTGTCAGGTCAATGGCTTTGGAAATGGCAAAAAAAAATATCAGAGTGAATTCAATTTCTCCTTCCATTGTGGAAACTGATATGACAAGGCAGCTATTCGAACAGATTTCAGATGCATCAAAAACAGAAATGCTTTCCGATCATCCCTTAGGATTTGGCAGAGCAGAGGATGTTGCATATGCTTGCATATACTTACAATCAGATGCTTCTGTCTGGATCACAGGATCAAATCTGATTGTCGACGGGGGTTATAGTGCAAGGTAATGGAAAGCAAAGACGGGAAAAGAAGGTTAGACCTTGTTTTTACTTTGGACTATGAGATTCATGGGAATGGTCAGGGGGATTTTTATAGCTGGGCATATTTCCCCACATCTCACATGCTCGACATCTTTGATTTGCACGGGGCCAAACTGACGATAATGGCTGAAATGGGTCACTATTGGGCAATGAAGAGGTATAGTCAGTTTTTTAGTAGTGATATCCAATTATTTGAGTCTCAACTTCAAGCTGCTGTTAAACGAGGACATGATGTACAGCTACATCTACACCCTCAATGGATTGATGCACTATTTCATGAAAGTAAGTGGCACCTTGACTTTTCCCGTACATCCATTGAACGATTATGCAATAATTATGATGAGGCATTATACTACTTGAAAAAAGGCAGAGAGGACTTGGAGAATCTCCTGATTCCGATTGATCCAAATTATAGATGTATCTGCTTTAGGGCTGGATACTTGCAGATGCAGCCATCTTGGAACATAATTAGGGCTCTGAACGATGCAGGATTTGTGTCAGATACATCTGTCCAAAAGGGTACGGTAGCTGATGATAAGCTTAGAAGATTAGATTATTCGGATGCGTATTCTAATTCCAAGCCATGGAAAGCATCTTCGCAGGATATTTGCAAAAGAGACGACAGTGGACTCATTGTCGAGTTTCCCATTTTAACTGAGCGACTGATTTTAAACAAGCTCGGGAAAAGAATATGTAGAATTTTCCGTGGCAGGAGGATACGAGAAACCGATAAGATGATACCAGCCTTTCTGTCTAATGTTATGTCGGGAAAGCCTGCAGGCCTGAAAGTTCAATATGGTAATATAACAAAACAAATTGCAGCGAAGAGCTGGGATTATATTGACTTTTGTCGGAAAGACAGCAGATTCTTGATTAAATCCATAAAGAGAGTAATCTCTGAGTCAAAAAAGGGTAATGCAGCTGACTATGTCCCTTTGGTTTTAATAGGTCATTCCAAGGATTTCTTTTTTGCGAATCATTTATCGATTTTTTTGGAAGCCTGCAAGAGTATGGAAGTAGGATTTAGCACTTATTCTGAGGCTGTTAGGGAATTTTCTGTGCGTAATGAAAAGTAGAATGCAGCAATTAAAACAATTTGCCCGAAAGAAGGCGCCTTCATTAGTTGGAGAGCTCAAGTTTCTTAAGAATAATCTCAGAAAGAGGAATATTAAACTTGAGGAAATTGCTGAAGTTCTATTGAATGAGATGAACATTAGGAGGGGAGATATTGTGATGGTACACACATCATTACAATACATCGATTTAATCGATTCCCAGCCTGAGGATCTCATATTTTTGTTGAAAATGATTCTGGGAGCAGATGGTACTCTGCTGATGCCAACCTATCCCAGAAAACATTATAAGGTACTTTATTCAAAGTATGCATTTGATGTTAAAAACACTCCCTGCAGCACAGGATTGATTAATGAGATATTCAGGCAGTTGCCAGGTACTATTCAAAGTTGTCATCCATTAAAATCAGTTGCTGTTTGGGGTAAGTTGGCTGAGTATTTTACCAGGGATCACTATAAAAGTGAACTGGCTTTTGATCAAAATAGTCCGTTCTACAAACTGTTTATAGAAAAGGGAAAGATAATTGGTGTTGGAGTTCCTCTGGCCAATTTCTCATTCCTTCACGCAGTAGAAGATACCAACGATCAGTATTTTCCTCGTAGATATTCAGATCCTTTAACAAAGGAATGTATTGATATTGATGGAACACGGAGGACAGGTCAATATAGGCATAATATACCTGAGGTAGTGGATCGGGTCTCTCCATACAGGATATCGAAATATTTTCAAGATAATGAAATGCGGGAGTTCAAGAGAGGTGGGATACCTTTCTTCTTGGCAGACTCGGTGAAGGTCTATAATAAAACACTCACACTTGCAAAAAAGGGAATTACTATTTACGGATAAGGTATATTATAGATTCAACAACGTTTACTATTATACTATATTATAAAAATCGCTATTACTACAGTTATGGTATGCACTAATCCCAGTTCAATCAGGAGTATTCAATATCATAGTCCAAGCTTATGTCCCGATCGTTGAAGTGGAGTTAGGATATCATCTTATTCATTATATGTTCCCTAAAATCAAGAGATATGATCAGATTATCGAGAAAAGGTAAAATAGATTTGTTCCTGAAAGTTGTCTCTGATCCTGATAGAAAGCCATTGAATAAAATACTTGGGGAATTAATCAAACTCAGTATTATCAATATGGAATTTCCTGGTCATTATTTTACAAGTTACTTATTCAAAAATGATATCGTTGGTGTGGAAAACTACCTTCCACCGAAACTGACGGAGAAAATTGCTCCAGGTCTGAACGATAAAAGGCTTAAAGAGCTCTTGGATAATAAGCTCTACTTTTATCTGTTCTACAGGCAATTCAATGTCAATACGCCTCGCGTTCTGATGTTCAACCATGGGGAAAGGTTCTACATGAATGATGAAGTATTTACTGTAAAGAGTCCAGAAGACTTTCTCCGCCGGATGAAAATATTATTTGAGCTCCATCCTTTATCGAAGTCGGTAATTCTAAAAAAAATCTATTCAAGCTCCAAAGGTTCCGATATATATAAAATTGATGCCCTTAAGGTAGAGACAAACCATGAAAGTATTCATGAACTGTTCAATAGGATCATTCAATCTGAGTTTATATTTCAGGAGACTGTAATCCAGCATCCTTCGGTGAATCTTCTCAATCCATCCTCAGTAAATACCTTAAGAATGGATACATTTATTGACAAAGGAGGAAATGCGCATGTATTGTCAGGATATGTCAGAATGAGTACCTGCAATTCCTTTGTTGATAATATAGGCAGTGGCGGCTGTATGGTCGGAGTTGATCTTGACAGTGGAGTTTTGAAAAGATACGGCTATACGAATTTTCATTTGAATCCCACAGAACGACTGACCTGTCACCCATTAACAAAGACTGTTTTCGAGGGATTCAGAATTCCATTTATTCAGGAAGCGAAAGAGCTGATTACCAGATCTGCCTTGCTTATGCCGGGTCTGAGACTCGTCGGTTGGGATGTTGCCATCGGGATTGACGGCCCGGTCATTATCGAGGGCAACTTTGATTACGGAATCAGAGGGAATGACCTGAACTATGGTGGCTACAGAGCCCACCCGGTCTTCAGCAAGGTACTTCAGGAATTTAATATGAAGCAGCCTGTGAAGAGGGCCGGACTTATGACTTAGGATCTATCATGTACAGTTACTGACCACCCTTCACCAGACAAAATGAAAAGCATTGATCCCACATACATTCTTATTACCTCGACCAACTTTCCCGAAGGGGGTCCCGGTGCAAACTATCTCAATCTTTTTTGTCGCGGACTAAAGGAAAACGGGGAACAAATAAGTGTATACCTGCTAAAAGGACATGCATTCGGGAGGACTATATACAACGGCCCCCGTACAAACATATCTGCTGAAGGAATCCAATACACATATCTGGGTTTCAGGCAGAGACCTGAGAATGTTCTTCTTAAACTTGCAGACCAGCTTCTGGGTTTCGTGAGATTGCTCTTCTTATTGACCTCCCTGATCATTAAAAGAAAGAAGATAACGATCCTGATTTATAACGGTGACATTTTCTTTAATACACCAATTCACCTGGTAAGCAAACTCGGTAGAATAAAGATTGTGAAGTTTGCAGCTGAAATAATCGATAAGTCGCAATACAGGAAATCATTACTTGGTAAAGTCTCAAGAGCTGCCTACATGTTCAATTTCAAATATCTGAACAGGATGGCGGATAAAATGATTGTCTTCAGTTATTATCTCAGGGATCAGTTTGTTCAAATGGGTATCAGGGAGAGCAGAATTCTGGTTCAACCCAACCTGACAGATTTTAAATTCTGGCAATCACGAAGTGCTGCAAGTGATTATACTTTAGGTTACAGTGGTGCGCCATATATGAAAGATGGACTCAGTGATCTCCTTTTGTCAATAAAAGCACTCAGGGACAGGGGAGTGGATGTAACTCTCCTGGTGGTGGGTGATGCCACATTCGGACGATCCCTTGTTCCCGATCTAAGAGCAGAATGTGACAGGCTCGGGATTTCTGATCTTACCACCTTCACAGGTCTTGTCACCTCTGATGAAGTTCTGAGCTATTTGTCCAGATGTCGTATTCTTGCTATAACACGTCCGGACACAATTCAAACCAGGGCTGGATTTCCGACCAAATTAGGCGAATATTTTGCTCTCGGAAAACCTGTCCTGGCCACAAGGTTTGGGGATATTGAGAAATACTTTAAAGATAATCACGACGTTATTTTAGCTGAGTGCGGGAGTAGTGAATCAATTAGTGCAAAGCTGGGATGGATGTTACAAAATGATGAGAAATTGGGTGAAATAGCACAGAATGGCTATAGAACGGCAATTCAGTTGCTTGAATATAAAAACAGTATGAAAAGGATACTGGAATTTCTTTCCGGTAGCTAGCAATTGTTGCAGATGGATGAGACTTCAATAATAATAGGCGGAGATCTTGGACCGACCAGGTCCAACTTTGATCATTTTTCCTCTGGCAATATAACAGAAATCGTCGACCAGAAAATAATTGAAATTCTGATGTCATCGGATTATCGGATATTTAATCTCGAGGTTCCCTTGATTCAGCAGAAGACTCCGATCAAAAAAGACGGACCGGTACTGAGCGCACCCTTATCAGCCATGAAAGGCATAAAAATACTTGATCCCTCAGTTTTCACTTTGGCGAACAACCATGTTATGGATCATGGCGAGGAGGGATTACTTAGTACAATTGCACAACTTACAGAACAAAAAATTGCTTTTGTAGGTGCAGGATCTAATCTTGCCGAGGCATCCAGACCGGTGGTGCTGGATAGACATGGCCGAAGAATTGGCATTTACGCCTGCGCGGAACACGAATTCTCGATAGCTGATGATAACAATCCGGGCGCCAATCCCCTGGACCTTCTTGAGGTTTTCGACCATATTAAAAAACTTAAATCCGGCTGTGACCTGGTTATTGTATTGTTTCACGGAGGGAAGGAATATTACAGATACCCTACACCTGATTTGCAGAAAACATGCAGGAAAATGTCAACCAGTGGTGCTGATCTTGTAATATGCCAGCATAGTCACTGCATTGGTGCTTACGAAAAGTATGGTAATGGAGTAATCATATACGGACAGGGGAACTTTATTTTTGACAGGCACGATGACGAGTTTTATCAGACTGGAATTTTAGTTAATGTCAGGCTTACGAGTTCAATAGATATTGACTTTATCCCCATACAGAAGAATGGTAATGGAGTAAAGATTCCGGATCCTGCTTTCAGAGCAGAAATCCTCGAAGGCTTTTATAGGAGATCAGAAGAAATTCTGAGGAATGGTTTCATCGAACGCCAATTCGATGAGTATTGCCGCCTCAACGGGCAGTACTACCTTGCCACCCTCGCCGGGCTTGGAAAAACAGTAAGAAGGATTGACAAAGTCCTTAACCGTCCTTTGACAAGACTGATATACTCTCAGCAAAAGCTGAACACGATTCAAAACCATTTCGAATGTGAAACGCACAGGGAGATAGTGTTGCGATACATTAAGTTGCTGAAGGACAGGAATTCATGATGGTGGCGGGCTTTAATACGTTTAATTATCAACGTTAAGGATGAAAAAATTAATAATTCTGACTGATGAATTCTCTGCCTTCCTGGTCTCCAAAGCAGATCTCAGGAATTTTACTTCAATGGATGTCCCGAGAATCAGTAAATGGTTCATGGAGAGAGACTACGATGTCAAAGTATGCAAATACAGCGAGCTGGATCTGACCGTCGGTTATCGGGATTACTGTTTCTTATATCAGACCTCTGAAGCACCGGGTGCATTTTACAAGAGGTACGTTGAGGATCTGGTCTGTTTTCTTGAGAAGCAGGGAGCTGTTGTGCTACCGTGTCATGAATACCTAAAAGCTCATCACAACAAGGTCTTCATGGAGTTAATGAGGATGCAGTTTGCTGACGAATCCCTCAAAACAATTAAGAGCACCTGTTATGGATCGTGGGTGGATGCCCTGACATATGACAAAGGCTTTCCGGTCGTAATAAAACAAGCTTCCGGCTCAGCAGGTGCCGGCGTATACCTCGCACACAATAAAAAAGAATACAAAAAGTATGCACGGAAGGCCGGACATACTATTGTCGCCTCCGGGCTGAGTGATCTTGTGATCACTTCCATTAAAAACCTGATAAAGAAGATTATTAAGTTTATGTATCCTTCGCGAAAAGGTTATGTGCAACTGGATACTTCTCCAGTCAGTAGTGCCCTCGTAGTGCAGAATTTTATTCCCGGGCTCAGTGGTGACTACAAAGTACTGTTTTTCGGGGGGCGGTTCTACTGTATGTACAGAAAAAACAGAAGGAACGATTTCAGAGCCAGTGGCAGCGGAATGTTCTTTCAGGTACCGGACAATGAATTGGAAGGTGTACTGGAATTTGCCCGTAAACTGACACTTGAAATAGACTTCCCCATAATTGGGATGGACATTGGATTTGACGGCAAGTCTTATCACCTGATAGAATTCCAGATGATTGATATCGGTACATCAGCCCTTCAGAGATCAAAGTTCTGGCATGAATATCAGAGCGGGAAGTGGGTAAAGTTCGAGGGTAATTCCTGCCTGGAGGAAG
>CALBTS010000133.1 GCA_937968035.1 uncultured Methanomethylovorans sp. | reverse complement strand
GAATCTGTCCTCTACCTCGTTCTTGGATTACTTGCCGGACTTATATCAGTGATACTCATGCGTTCACTTTACAAATGCAGGGACCTTTTCAATGCGCTCAACATACACCCCATAACAAAACCTGCTGTTGGTGGCTTGTTTGTGGGAATGATAGGATATTTCTACCCACAAATATTCGGCGTTGGATATGATACCATAAGCCAGGTACTGGAGAATGAGATCACGTTCAACATATTATTGGTCCTGCTGATCCTGAAAATTATTGCATTTTCCCTTAGCCTGGGTTCAGGTGGGTCAGGAGGGTCCTTTGTACCTGCCCTGTTCATTGGCTCTATGCTTGGAGGAGCTTACGGGTTCATTGTCAACGGTCTTTTTCCGGGGGTCACGTCCGAGCCCGGAGCTTATGCACTGGCTGGCATGGGAGCAGTTTTCACCGGGATCAGCCGGGCACCGCTTACTGCAATACTTGTCCTGTTCGAACTTACAAGGAATTATGGTCTGGTCCTTCCCATTATGCTTGCATGCGTGTTAAGCAATCTTGTTTCAAGTGCCCTCCATCCGGAATCCATTTTTACCGAATCGCTGCGCAGGCGAGGATTTACCATAAGGAAAGGCAAGGAAGTGGACATAATGGAATCATTGAAAGTTGCGGATGCCATGAAAAGAGAAGTGCAGACCATTTCAGTGAACAAGAAGGTAGAAGCTCTCATCGCTCTGATGCAATCCAGCCGTCATGCGGGATTTCCAGTGCTGGACCCGGAAGGCAGGCTGTGGGGTATCGTGACCCTGAAGGACATCAGGGACAAGGTGAAGCAAGGAGAACTTGACAAGACCATCGGTGAGATCGCCACTTCCAATCTGGTTGTTGCATATCCCGACGAATCTTTGAACACTGTGCTGCAGCGCCTTGCCACAAAAGACATAGGAAGGCTTCCCGTTGTATCAAGGGAGGACAGCAGAAAAATACTTGGAATTATCACGCGCAGTGATATCGTAAAACTATATGATAAGGCGATCGTGGAAAGGATGAAGTACAGATCCGACCAATAACTCATGCTGGATAAAGACCGGAATGTTAAGACATCAGGCCTCTTCATCAGCATTCTTCATTATCATATAACTGACTATAATTCATGTGCAACTTCGATCTTCACGTAACTATCGTCACTGGTTATCCATCTTTTCCTGATCAAAAGCAAAGTATTGGACATGATACCCAGAACAGGCAGCTCTATCAAAGGACCGATCACCAATGCCAATGCTATCAGGGGTTCTTCAGGAAAGGCCATGAGTGCAATTGCCAGCACTATAGGAGAATTGCGTGCAAGGGTTGTCAGGTTAAGGCTTGCAGTATCCTGGTAGGAAAAACGAAGAAACTGTCCAACCATTTGTCCTGTAATGAACACAATTACAAAGAATAACAATACCGGGGTTATGAGCTTGAGCAGTACCAGAGGGTTTTGAACTAGCTGCTCTCCCTGTGAAGCGAACATGGCGATAATGGCGAGATTCAAAAAGGAGAACTGCAAGTGGTCAAGCTTTGGAAAGATCCTTTTTTCAAGCCAGTATTCACCTTTTATTTCTGGAATGGTCATCTTTGTTAAAAGAGATATGAAGAAGGGAATAAATAGTACAAGAAACACACTTTCGAGCAGCAGGCCAGAATCAATGGTTGCAATGGTGCCTGCGAAGATCAGCAAATACACTGGCAACAATAGCAACTGAAGGATAAGGTTCATGGGAAGGATGGATGCAGAAAGCGGAACATTACCACGTGCAATGCCTGTAAAGAGCAGGTACCAGTCAGTACAGGGAGTGACCATCAGCATAATGAAACCAATCCATAAGGCGGGCGTATCTCCTAAAAATAAATACCCCAGTACAAAGGCAAGCAGTGGATTGAATATAAAATTCATGCTCCCGCTTACAGCAGCGAACTTCCAGTTCTTAAAAGAATTCCTCAGTTGATTAAGAGGGACCTGTAAAAAGATCCCGTATAGCATAACCATTAGGAAAGGGACAATAAAAAGAGCCGCGTAATTCTGGATGATCGTGATTTGCCCCAGGATCAATCCAAAACCCACTGATCCCAATATGAAAAGAGATTGGTATTTTTCAACGGAACCTATTTTCATCCCACCCAGTTAATTTGGAAATTGGCTACGCTTGGATACATTATACCTTCACAATTGAGAATCTAATTTAATTGTCTCCTACATAGATCTATTTGTATTT
>CALBTS010000132.1 GCA_937968035.1 uncultured Methanomethylovorans sp. | reverse complement strand
CGGTTAAGATGAATGATTTTCTTTTTTGAACAATCATCCAATATCACATCAAACGAACCACTTGCAGCTACTATTAGCTGATGAAGATTCTTATGGGCATGACCGCCTCTTTCGGAACCACTCGGGACATCATATAAATAATAGACCCGCTTTACTTCAAATGGGAGAAAGTCTCCGTTCTGTACAATCGTTATGTTCCCTGCAGGATTGTGAATCTTTGTCATCTCCACAACATTGCAGCAATGTATATCAGAAACAAGAAACTTCACCTGGCAACAAGCATTTTGAATTCTTCAAAATCCCTTACATAGTCTGTCTCTATATAGTCAGTTGACGCTATAATCAAGGCAAGAGAGTTAGTTGAAAAGTTATTAATCATTCGCCACACAAGCTTCGGAACCAATACACCAAAATACGATCTGTTTAATGAAAACATATATTCTTTTTCCCCATCATGAAGCCTTAGATCAAAACTGCCGGAAAGCGCTACAATCAATTCCTCTGTTTCTATAAAAGCATGACCTCCACGGCACTCACCTCCAGGAACATCATATATCCAGTATACCCTGCGAATCTTAAACGGTATGTGAGTTCCTTCTTCAATAAATGATAAATTGCCTCTTAAATCGAAGAATTTGGGTAGGTCTATTAGGGATGGTCTCGAAGATGAAGTCATGTCTGTATAAGGAATCATTTTTTTGAAACTCTAAACCTAAAAAGCCACTTTGATTTTGACCTTTTTTCAGAAGTATAGCCATATTTCTCACCATATCCATATTGATGGCCTTCAGATTTTATATCAGTAACTACCAGACTGATTCCTTTGATTCCTCTTTCGGAAATATTATATAGGGTTCTTTCGAACATATCCTTCACCGTATGATTCGGTCTGACAACAAGAAGGCATGCATCAGTCATGGTTGCCAGATGATAGGTGTCAGACACAAGACCGATAGGTGATGAATCAACTACAATAAAATCAAACCTCTCCCTCAACAATTTAAATAGTTCTCCTGTTCTGGATAGTGCTGTAAGTTCAGAGGGGTTTGGTGGAATTGGACCGGAAGCAAGGACTGACAAGTTCTCGTAAGAAGTCTTTTGAATTATATCCTGCAAGTTATCTCGACCAATTAACCATGTTGAAATTCCTTTGTCGTTCACAATTCCTAAATCATGGTGAATTTTTGGCTTCCGAAGATCAAATCCAACGAGTAATGTATTTTTTCCTAAGAGACTATAAGCCGATGCCAAATTGATTGCTGTAAAGGTTTTCCCCTCCCCGGGCATTGATGATGTAACCAGAATTACCGGTGAAGATGCCTCCTTTGTCAAAAATTGCATATTTGCCCTAAGTAACCTGTACGATTCGGCAAGGGCTGAATTTGGATTTTCCAGAACAACCTTTTTGGTATTATCTGTATTATGAGGCATATTGCCGATCACTGGCAATTGGGTTAATCTACTTATATCTTCATACTTAAGTCTTTTGTCAAATAGAAAGTTGAGAAAAATAACAAATAATGGTAATCCACAACCAGCAAAAAGACCCAGAAAATATATCTTAATTGGATCTGGAGCAACCCTATGACTATATCTTGTATCAGCAGGATCAATTATTTCACTATCTGCTCTGTTAGAAGCTTTTTGCATCTCTTGTTCAGCTCTTATTTCAAGGAGAAAGGTATACAATTCGTCATTTAATCTGAATTTCCTTTCAATCCCCAGAAGTTGTCTTTCTGTCATGGGTAGTGCAGACGCTTGTGAGTTTGCTCTGTTAATCTGTTCCTGGTTTTCCGATCTGGCAAGGCTGTTTGCTCTACGAAGTCCGTTAAGCGTTTCCTTTAAAGCTTCTTTAGCCGACCGGACTCGCTGTTCGAGATTTCTTTGGAGAGGATTCAGTTCGCCAGCACCTCTTGCAGATAATTGACCCTGAAGCTCGGCTAGCTCTTCAACAAGCCTTGTTAGACCGGGATCAGTAATTCCCATTGTAATTGGAATTATTGGGACTTCCCCTGTTGGAGCCTTAGAAAGATAGTCAGCCAGATAATCATAATAATTAGCTTCCAGACTTAGGCGAGCCCTTTCATTTTCCAGCAAAGTCACTTGAGCTATAATAGATTGACCCTGCGCGGAGAGATCCATAACTCTGTGGGAAGACCGGAACTGTTGAAGTCTGGTTTCAGTATTGGATAATGAGTCTGATATACCAACCAACTGTTCCTCAATAAATTGAATTCTGCGAGCCGCCTCATTATTCTTCTTATCAAGTGAAATTGCCTGAAATCCTTCTACATGTTTATTGAGAAAATCTGCATCCCTGGCACTGTTTGTCCCCAGCATGCTAATTTTTAAGATTGATCCTCCGCGCGAAACTAATTCTACATTGAGACGGCTGTTGAAGTAGCTCACCAAGCCAGACATGCTATGAAATATGAAGTAAATAACCTGATCTTCCAGATTGCTTAAAACACCCTCATCAATACACTCTACTTTGAAACTTCCTCCAGAGTTCTGAAGCGTATCTCCAAAGTGAGCAGTCCTTTGAAATGAATAGAATTCAGATTCAGAGGCAATATTGAACATACTATTACCCAAATAAGTGATTGAGAACTCAGTGTCCTTTGGCAAAGGGATAAAAGTGTCAGAGGAAATTTTTATAGGAGAATCAGGATATATCGGAAGTCTATTTCTCCATGTTTTAATATAATATTCTATCTCAAACGGCAATTGTTCAAGAGTCCTTTCTGTTAGTGCTCTTGATTTGATAACCATGATCTGGTTCTCAATGTTTTGCATTCCACCTGGCAGGCCCAGTCCTTGGAGCAGTTCTGTATTATCCACAACGGGGCGATTTTCTGTTGTATTAATAAGAACAGTAACAGCGGTCTGATAGACTGGCATTGTGTGCCCAATAAAGAATCTTGCACAGAAAAGTGAAATAAGTGTGCAAACGATAAACCAATACCAGTTCTTCTTTAGCAAGTTAAGAATTGCTAATGGATCCAGTCCACTTGTTTGCTTGCTAACTTTTCCTTGTGTCTCAAGATAAAGTGTTTTTCGGTCATCCATCGCTATATGGTTAAAGAGTTCTGAAATAACTTATAATCACCAGGGCTGTAGAGATTGTTGTCAGGAATAAGGTATAGACAGATGAATTCAATTGGAATGATCTACCTCTCATTGGCATAGCATAAATAATATCGTTTGGCATTACATAATAATATTCGGTGTTAAGTATACTTCTGTCTGCAAGGGAAAACTCCTTGACAATGGGTCCATAAGGAGAGGGTCTCACTACCTGTACCCGCTGTCTGTCGCTATATACACTGAGATCACCTGCCATGGCCAGCGCTTCGAAAATAGTCATATACTCTTTTGTGATCGGATACCTGCCTGGGGCATTTACCTCACCTAGTATGCCAATATTATTGTCCACCATTCTGACTGTAATAGCGGCATCAGTGACATAACTCTTAAACACTATGTCCAGCTCTCCTTTTATTTCTGACAAAGTCTTTCCGGCAACTTGTACTTCACCCACATATGGGATCTCAATACTGCCGTCAATGTCCACGGGATAGCTCGACAGTGCGGCGCTCTCCTGCGTTATGCCTCCCTCTCCTGACTGCATATTGAACAAGGATGACCACTGGGGATCAGGAGTAATTACCCGTATAAACAGGTAGTCATTTGGCATTATCTTGTATGTGGCCGGAGTTACCGAAGGCCTCATTTCATCTGTCAGACCCGATCTTTCCGATTTATCAGAGAACTGAAGATAAGTAAGCTTTCGTCTGGAGACACATGATCCTGCAATCAGAATCATAAGCAGTAATATGAGAATATTTA
>CALBTS010000131.1 GCA_937968035.1 uncultured Methanomethylovorans sp. | reverse complement strand
TTGAAAAGATGCAAGCCAGATTCCATCTTGACATGCTGGAAAATGCGCTCTATATTGAAAAAATAGATGCCAACGGCACTGAACAATATCATCTTTCACCCAGAGGCGAAGCTTATTTAGAAAACGTAAGGTCAGGTTCAAAAATATAGAAAGGTTGAGGTTATCCTCAACCAGTTTCATTTTCTGATACCAGCTGCTGCAAGGATTCCCATGAGCCCGATAAGTATCTCGAATCCCGGAGCCTTCATGGAGCTCTGCATGACTTCTGTTGCCTGCTGAGGTTCTGCAGTTTCGGTTGAATTCTGTGCGTCTGCATCATCCGGTACAGAAGCCAAAGCTATTTCCTCACTCGCACCAGCTGAGGTCTTATTGACCGCAGAGGTTGCGTTACCCGGACAATCCGGCACCTCGATGGTGAACTTTTTCTTTAAGGTAAGCTTCAGGTCGGGGCTGGCGGTGTCTTCGCTGTGGATATAAATGTCTCCATAAAGATCGAAGTCTTCATCTGCGCTTAGAACAATGTCCTTGTTGGTTGCCATGACCAGTGCATCATCATTTGTATTGAGCACCGTGCCGGGTCCACTTCCAGCATAGTTCACCCCGTTCATGATATCAGGCACTGTGAAGCCTTCCACATCGAACACACCGTAAGCATCACCGTTGTTGATCTTGATTGTATCTCCTCTTAAGAACACATAGTTCAGTACCACAAGGTCACTATCCATCCCTTTGAAAACAGAATCTACATAACAATAGAAGACCGGCTTGTCGTTCTCATCCTTGTAAACGTATGTCTTTTCCTGCTTTGTCAGGTCCATATCAGTTGAAACCACGGCAGTATCTACGATTTCACCTTTCTTCTTAAGTTCCAGATACACCTTATTTCCTTCCACATCTATCTGCTGTACCACAAGAGACCAGCCACCCGGAAGCTGCCATTCCTCTCCGGCGAACATGTTTTTCTTCTCATCACTGTCCATGAATATTCTGGCGATCTCGTCAGGCTTACAACCTTTTGAAAGATCGGATGGGTCCGCAGGCATTGCCATGTGCTGGGCGCCGAAGAGGCCCATAAGGTAATACTTTTCCAGGTCACAGCCATCTGCAATGAAAGTCTTTCCTTCATCCAGATCAGCGATCTTGGTCTTCTTCATTTGAGGTTTGCTCACATAATAAAGATCACCTGAAGGTACTTTATCCCCAAGCCGGATAGTAGAAGAAGAATTCCAGGTATTGTGGATATAGAACAATTCACTGGACAGGCCTGGCTTTATCTGGTACCATAAGGCTGGAAAGCTGTTCGCATCCCAGTAGAGATCGCCTGCTGATATGGCCGGGTCTTTGTTATCATATACGGAACTTCTTATCTCATAAGTCACATTTTCTGCGCTTACTGGTATCATTATAGCCATGAAAAACAATACCACTAATATACCATTTGATTTTTTCATTTAAAGTACCCCTGAATGGAAATAGCACAATATATTGAAAGACAATTTGTCAGATCCAACTTGTTTATTGCACGGTTACTAGCTGAAACATAATATTTAGTATGATAACAATATCAATTTGTGTTACGCCTATTTTACCATTAAAATTAAGATATATAAGAGTTTTCATTTTAATTAATGTTAAAAAACACAAAATTATTAATACTTAATTGGAGTAACCAATTCATCTAAATGTCAGAGGAACAATACAAATGAAAATAAAAGACACATATAAAATTTTTATAATTACTGCACTGGTAATCGCTTCTACTTTATGTGCAGGTTGCATGAACAGCTCATCGACCAGCCAGAGCGGACCGGACGATCATAATGATTTTATTGCTGTGACAGATGCCCTTGGAAGGACCGTGGAAGTGCCCAGATCACCTGATCATGTCATCTGCTCCGGTTCCGGAGCCCTTAGATATCTCACTTACCTTGAAGCCCAAGACAGAATAGTTGCTGTTGACAGCATCGAAACAGAGAGATCAAAATTCGATGCCAGGCCTTACGCACTTGCAAATCCCCAGTTCAAAGAGTATCCTGTTTTCGGGGAATTCAGAGGTAATGACGATCCTGAAAAGATACTTGCACTTGACCCGCAGCCTCAGGTAATCTTCAAAATGTATTCCACATCGGGATACGATCCTGCAGAACTGCAGAAAAAGACCGGTATCCCTGTAATAGCCCTGAACTACGGTGATATGGTCAACAACAGGGCTGACATGTACAACTCACTCCGCATAATGGGAGAGGTAATGGGTAAAGAGGATCGGGCCGAAGAGCTCATTGCCTTCTTTGACAGCACCATCGCAGACCTGAACGAGCGCACTGCGGGTGTCCCCGAAGAAGAGAAGATCACATGTTATGTTGGCGGTATAGCCCGCTCAGGCCCGCACGGTTTCCAGTCAACAGAGCCAACGTACCCGCCATTCCTCTTCACCAATGCAAAGAACGTGGCATATGATCCTATGAACCTCACCACAGCAGAGGTTTCTAAGGAAAGCATACTTGGATGGGACCCTGAGATAATATTCGTGGATCTCTCGACAACCCAGTCAGAAGACAAGTCCAGCGCTCTGTACCAGTTGCAGAACGATGTGTCGTACAGGAAGCTCACAGCAGTAAAAACAGGAGAGGTTTACGGAGTGCTCCCCTACAACTGGTACACACAGAACCAGGGATCTGTGCTTGCTGATGCCTATTTTGCAGGCAAGCTCCTGTATCCTGAGAGGTTTGAGGATGTGAACCTGGAGAACAAGACCATCGAGATATATACATTCCTGGTTGGAAGGGGTGATGAGGAAGTAGGCCTCCAGGTGTATGAAAAAATGATCAACGCCTTCTCGGTTCCTGCATTCACGAAGCTTGAAGTCTGAGGCTCAAAAAAATAAGAATGGTGAAAGGAAATGAGCCTTCAAGAAGGAGACATAGCCGGCAGGTATAAAGAGCATACAGCCAAAAAAAGAACATATATACTGGCAGGTCTTGTGCTCTTACTTGTGGTAGGTGTGCTTTCAATAGCCACAGGATCCGTGGATATCCCACCACTGGACGTTTTGAGGACACTTGCCGGATACACAGTCTCAACAACCTGGAGCAGCATCATATGGAATGTCCGTTTACCGCAAGTCATTACAGCCATTATGGCCGGTGCGGGCCTAGCAGTTACCGGGGTTGTGATGCAATCCATACTGCGTAATCCCCTCGGCTCCCCTTTCACCTTAGGAATATCCAATGCTGCAGCCTTCGGTGCAGCATTCTCCGTCATAATACTGGGTGCAGGCACCACCAGCAGTAGGGTAGGGGATGCAGTCACAATAAACAATCCCTATGTAACCACTGTAGCAGCATTTGTTTTTGCCATGCTGGTCACCTTGGTCATTCTGGGCTTTTCAAAGATAAGGGGCACTAGTCCGGAGGTCATGATCCTTGTGGGAGTGGCCATGGGATCGCTGTTCACAGCTGGGACAATGTTCCTGCAATACTTTGCCGATGATGTGCAACTGGCCTCCATGGTGTTCTGGACCTTCGGGGACACTGCAAGGGCAAGCTGGGAGGAGCTAGGGCTCATAACTGCTATAGTGGTTTTTTCCATGATATATTTCACATTCAACCGCTGGAAATACAATGCTATTGATGCAGGCGATGAGACTGCCAAAGGGCTTGGAGTGAATGTGGAAAAAGTAAGGCTCTGGGGCATGCTATGGGCATCCCTTGTCACTGCCATCATTGTGGCATTCCTGGGCGTCATAGGCTTTGTGGGACTCATCTGTCCTCACATGACGCGACGTCTTATCGGTGAAGACCATCGTTTCCTGCTGACAGGAAGCATGGTAATGGGAGCCCTACTGCTGCTTTGCGCTGACACCACGGCAAGGCTCATGATGCAGCCATACCAACTACCTGTTGCTGTGCTGACATCTTTTCTGGGTGCTCCTACGTTCATTTACCTCATACTGAAGGGGAGAAGAATATGATACTTGAAGTAGA
>CALBTS010000130.1 GCA_937968035.1 uncultured Methanomethylovorans sp. | reverse complement strand
ATTCCATAAGATTCTAGAAAATAAAAATGACAACTCTGGTAAATAAATATTATGTGGTACAAGTATATATATGAGTTACTTTTTCAAACTGAACCTTTATTTAACAATGCAATCCTAGATTGGTTATTTCCAGCCGCTATTGTATTTCTTCTTTATGACTTTGCTTTTGGTATAGTTGGAGGTCTTTATAGAGCAGGAATAATTACAGGGAGAGATTTGGGAAGCATAATACATTGGGGTATAAGATATGGAATTATGTGGGGAGTAATTCAAATTCTTATTTTCATAAGAGATAACTGGCTTTTTATAACAGGTTTTGTAATTGGAGCAATTATTGTGTTTGTTTTGATAGGATTACTAATATCAAGATTTAATTATGATTAGGTAACATTTACCAAGACGAAAGTTTTGTTCTGGCAGCATGTAAAATGCTGCTTTTTTTATTTTTATTTCAAGTAAAAATGCATTTAGAAAAGTATTATATAGTATATAGGAATTTGGAGGCGAGATATGGAAAGAAAACTATTCAATCCACTAACTAGAACTCATACAAAAGGAGTTGAATATTGTATTTCACAAGAGATTATAAATTACCTATGGAGCATGATTGATGATTTAAGTATGATCAAGAAAATTGATTATTTACAAATCTTCTATTTTAAAATTAAAAGAAACAATCTAGTAATTGAACATAGGCAAGAAGTTCCAAGATACAGAAAAAAATATACATTCACACATTTGAATGAAGTCTACAGATATAGGGGATTAAAAGTATATATTATTGATGACTATGATTACAGTATCATGATGTTATCATCAGAATACTAAATGCTTTCCGAAAGAGCATAGAGAGCGTAATTTTAAAAGTAGCAAGTTTTATAAATATCTAATTTCAGTTTCAACTTAGTCGTTCTTTCTAATTGTCAATGTTTGAAAAAACATGCACATAAACTAATGCCAAATGTAATTTTTTTAATGATTTTTATCAAAAACCCGAACTTTTGAACATTTTTTGTGGACTAAGATATAAGAAGAGATATACTTTTTCACAAAATTTCCGGCAAATAGGGATATACCTCGCCATTTAACTAGTGAAGAAGTGAAAATACACTCTTTATCTATTCAGAAACGAGGTGTTCAAAATGAACGGATACAGAAACAATTACAATCAATGGGAGGATGATGAAGATGATGGACTACCAAGAATCATATCAGTTGCAGAATTTTTGGGTAATCCATCCAAGCTACCAGAAGAAGTTGTTGAAGGTGTCGTAAGGCAAGGACATAAAATGATGATTTCAGGCGCATCAAAATCTGGAAAAAGTTTTCTACTAATTCAACTTGCCATTGCATTGGCTGAAGGAACAAAATGGTTAGGATTCCAATGCAAGAAATCTAAAGTTATGTATGTCAATTTAGAAATGGTTGCTAATAGTCTCGAATACAGATTTTATGTTACCTATGAAGCGTTAGGATTTAAAATGAAACACTTTAAAGATATCGTAATTTGGAACTTAAGGGGTGAAGCACAGCCACTGGATCAACTAGCACCAAGACTTATCAATAAAGCTAAATATCATGGAATAGATGTCATTATTATAGATCCAATATATAAAGTTATGATGGGTAATGAAAATAACGCTACTGATATGGCACGTTTCACCAATGTGTTTGATAAGATTTGCATTAAAACAGGATGTACCTTTGTATACAGCCATCACCATTCCAAAGGATCACAAGGTTTTAAAAGGTCTATGGACCGTGCATCAGGCTCTGGTGTGTTTGCTAGAGATGCAGATGCCCAAGTGGATATGATTCAACTAAACTTAGTAGAGGTCCCAAATAAGAAAGAAAATGATGCCTCTTCAGCAACTGCTTGGAGACTTGAAAGCAGTCTACGTGAATTTGCTAGTTTTAGGCCAGTTAACTTTTGGTTTGAATATCCAATACATCGGGTAGAAGAAACTGGGAAGTTAGATAAAAACTATGTAGATGGAGATCCAAGATTCAATTTAACCAAGAGTTATAAACGCAATCAGACAACGGAATCACGCAAAGAAGAATTTGATAAAGCTTTTGAAGCAAACAAAAAGAAAGATGGTACATGTTTAGCATTTGTACTATCTGAGTATCTAGGAATTGCTGAAAGAACTGTTAGAGATCGAGTAAAAGAATTTAGTGATGAATATGTCACCAAAAAAGGTATCATATCACGGAAGAAGTAAACTTGGAAGAAAGGAAAAACTGCAATTTCCGTCACGATTTCGTTAATTTGGCAGAAAGGGAAAAATCACCTATATTCCAACTGGCAAAAAAACTGGCGGATAGGCCTTATATAGTTGGATGTAACCAACACGCTAACGCATGTTTGTAGGATAGGGCTTGAAAGCCTGCCCTATCCCTAACAATGCATTATCGTTAGCACTCACCTTTCTTCCAATGAAAATTCTGAAAAATTGAAAAAACAAGTAAACAATTCCAATTTTTTGAAACGTTTTTGAATTTCTTTCATTTCCAAATAGTCATGTAATTGATGAATCTAATTTGGTATAATAAATTGAAGTGAGGCGATTCATATGCACATACAATGTACCAAAGCAATGCTAGACTACATCAAACCTAATATCTCT
>CALBTS010000129.1 GCA_937968035.1 uncultured Methanomethylovorans sp. | reverse complement strand
CTTTTTCTGATGTTCTAGTGTTTGTTGGTTATTGTTTTTTTTTTTTTTTTTTCAAGCAGAAGACGGCATGCGATATCGTATGCGGTGACTGGAGTTCAGACGTGTGCTCTTCCGATCTTGGGATTATTTCTATTCTGACTTCGGCTGATCCATGGTCCGAACCGATCGAAATTCCTGTTTCTCTGATTGTAAATCCGGATGTGGGAGTGATTGCCACAAACTGGAAGGACGGATTTGCCGGTGTCATGAGTGTAACTGTAGATGATGGCTACGACTCAGCATTTGAACTGCTTGATGAGCACGGTTTTCAGGGCACGTATGTATATAACGGCACTGTACCTCCTGCTTACTATGACAGCTTCTATGATGCAGGGATGGAACTGGGCTCGCATTTAGTGAATGCTACTGGAATAGTACCTGACAACGTGCTTCGTCATCAGGAAATTGAACCCAACATTGAAGGACTCTACAGCTACATTCCATCAGTCACAGATGGCGAAATCATAACGCTGGTTTGGCCATATGCAATATCAACCACACGAATGCAGGCTGTTGCATCGGAGTATTTCTTGAGTGCAAGAGGAGATGATTCAAATCAGCTTGAAGATGTCACACCGGAAAACTTTATGAATCTTAAATTCTTTGCACATGAATATATGCCTGATCCTCCTGATTTGAAGGATATTGTGGACTTGGCAATAGCTGAACAGAAGTGGTTTATAATGTGTCTTCACAGCTGGACTGAAGGGCTTGATGATGGAGCTATTGAATATGCTGTCGGGAAAGACATATGGGTGACTTCTGTAGGAAATGTTGTAAAGTACATTATTCAAAGAGACAGATTAGTGATCTCAAATTACAATTATGACCCTGAGGCAGGGATGATCTCTTTTAATGTGAGCCGTTTACCTGTTCAGCCCTCAATTTACAGAAGTTTTGAAACAGCGTTTAATCAGAATGATATCACCACTATACAGATTGACACAGATGACAGCAGAGAGATAGAAAGTGTTATGGTAGGGACCACTCTCAACGACTACTCTATTAGAGAGCAGGGAGGGAACCGTGTTCTGCTCACAAATGTACGCCTGGATCAGGTTGAAACTAAAAGCATTCAGGTAACCTATACGGCAATTGAGAATGAAAGTATGCCTGAAATAGAAGAGGACAGGGAAATATCCGGTTCTGCCGCTTTGTACCAGAATATGCCAAATCCATTCAGTTCAAATACATGGATTGAGTTTGAATTGGTGGAAGAAAGTCGGGTTACTCTGGAGTTATACAATTCATCCGGATACAAGGTTGAAACAATTATTAACCAAAGCTTGACTTCAGGAAGTCATAAGGTGGAATTTACGGCCGGTAATCATCCCGTTGGGATATATTATCTGCGCCTTAAGACTCCTTCCCATGTTGAGACGAAGCGCATGATCATCCTCAAGTAGGGGAATAAGGTAATATCTTTTCTTCCTTTGCGACATGTTGGCAGGTCGCCTATGTGGCCTGCCAATTTGATATTTTACTCGTTCACACCAACACTTTTCAGGCATCCATATGCCCATGATATTTCGGCACACCCCTCAAACATTTATCATTTATGGGCATAAAATTCAATGACATACTGAATAGAGTAAGAAACAGAGCAAAATATTTTTTTGATTTGGGGCGTGACAGCATTGTTGTACTGTTTTGTAATCTGGCTTTTAAGCTTTACAGGATCGCTGTCTTACAGCATGGTATCCAGGCTCTTGTTTCACAATTTGGTTTGGAAATAAGGAGAAGGGTGGATATATTCTCCTATCGTCATTTAAGTCCAGACTCGATAGATATTCTATATGACAAAACCCATTCTATGCATTATACCTATCCTGTTTTTAAGGATGGAGCTGATGGAAATGGGAAATTATACTCAGCAACTGGAAGATTTTATGGGGCGAGGATTAATTCACCATGCATAATAGGAGGATCAAACCTCTTATTGGTGGGGTTAGATGCAGTACTATATGAAACCGCAGAACAGCATTAGAATCCAAACTGCCAGTTCATAGATGGCGCACTTCTTCATTACAACAGGGAGCTTTATATGATCCATTCTAAGGGTTCGCCAAATATTATTGACAGAGGCATTTGTCTTTCCGGAAATTTCTCGTGGAATTATTTTCATTTTCTTTTTGAATTCATTGCGCGGTTCAAGGCAATTGAGGAAATACAAACTGATCTAGATATTCCTCTGCTCATCGATGAAAAATTAAAACAGGTACCTCAATATATGGATCTGCTAAACATATTTAATGAGAAGCACCTTAAGTATGTCACTCTTGAATTTGGGGTAAAATATGAGGTTAAAGAGTTGATTCATGTTTCATCGCCTAACCACATCCCGCCACATTTTAAGAGATTAGCAGGGATCAGCCCGGGGGATTGTCTTTATAACTTTGAATCTTTGAATTACCTTCGGACAAATTTATTGAAGGTGGCCTCGGACAAAAAATTCCCCAAAAGAATTTTCATTTCCAGAAGCAAAGCAAGCGACAGAAGGAGATTCAATGAGGATGAGGTATTCATGGTACTTGAGAAGGCCGGTTTTGTGAAAATTGCCCCGGAGAGTCTCTCGCTCTCAGATCAAATTGCTATGTTTAACCAGGCAGATCTGATCGCCGGAGGCACGGGGGCGGCCTTTTCAAACCTGCTGTTTTGCAGGGATTCCTGTAAGGTATTATGCTTCACAAATTATATGCTTCCTCTCTCAATATTCTCAACAATTGCCTTCTTTTCCGGCAGTGACCTGAAATATATACATGATAAAAAAAGGAAGCGGCATAGCAAAAGCCGGTTGCACGATCCCTTCAGGATAAACACTACAGAGTTGGAGAAATTTTTGCATGAGTGGGCTAATTAAGCAGGGATGAATGAGAATCAGGACTCTTACCGTCAGATAGTCAAGGCCACATCTCTTTTTGGGGGTGTTCAGGTATTTAACATCTTTATTGCAATTGGGCGATCCAAGGCTATTGCAGTTTTACTCGGGCCTACGGGCATGGGCATTGCAGGCCTTCTCAATACAACACTTGGGTTGATTACAAGTATCACAAGTCTTGGTCTGGGGACCAGTGCTGTGAAGGATATTTCTTCTGCAAATTCAACAGAAAACCATGAGAAAATCATCCCGCTGGTTATATCATTCAGGCGTCTTGTCTGGGCAACTGGTCTACTGGGGACTCTGCTTACTCTCGTGTTATCGGGCTGGTTGAGCAGAATAACCTTTGGTAATGATGACTACAGATTAGCATTCATTTGGATTTCCATAACACTACTGTGGAACCAGCTCAGCAGCGGCCAGCTGGTTCTTTTGCAGGGTATGCGGAAGCTGAAGTATCTTGCCAGGGCAAATATGATAGGCAGTTTTTTGGGATTGGTATTTGTATTACCTCTCTATTATTTCTATGGGATTGACGGAATTGTCCCTGGTATAATTGTAACATCAATTGTTTCGATGGTGATTGCCCGGTTCTATGCCGGTAAAATAAAGATTGGGCATCAGCCGGTTACATTTCGGGAAACACTCAACCTGGGCAAAGGGATGCTCATACTTGGTTTCGCAATAAGTCTGACGGGGATGATGGACCAGTTAGTCGCTTACATTATAAGGATTTACATCAGCAATACTGGTGGGGTTGACCAGGTCGGTTTGTATAACGCGGGTTTTGCTATTATCAATTCATATGTAGGCCTGATCTTTACTGCAATGTCTACGGACTACTTTCCTGCCTTATGTGCTAAATCTGAGGATAACATATCATGTCAGCGGACAGTAAACCATCAGGCAGAGATAGCAATTTTGATCTTATCGCCTAGATCGGAAGAGCACACGTCTGAACTCCAGTCACCGAATACGA
>CALBTS010000128.1 GCA_937968035.1 uncultured Methanomethylovorans sp. | reverse complement strand
ACAGTCAAAGAGTTTAATTTAATTGCTGATACCGATTTCAAGGATGAAAAGCTAAACCTGGCCAGGGATATGTTTATTATTGCTGTCCTTGGTGGGGGATTCCGAACCCTTGAACTATATACAGATCATTTGTATGTACAGGACAATAGGTTGAATATTTACCGACAGAAAACAAACGAAAGAAGTATAAATCCAATTATTCTGCAGTTAAACGATGTTATTAAACGGCATAACGGTTTCCCGGAATTTTTAAATGTCGAGGACTTCAGATCTGGTTTAAAAGAAATAGCAAAACAGATTCCACTTGACCGGGTGATTTCAGTCCCTGACACCAAAGTAAATTCAGAGAAAGGCTATAAGAAGGTTAAAATCCACGAAATATTTAACCCATATTTTGCCCGTAAGACTTGTGTGACAATTCTTAATCATCTCGGCCTTAGCGAAGAAGAAATTATAGAATTTACGTGTCATGCTGATACACGTACTCTGAAACATTATAAGGGCAAAATGACTATCGAGGATAAAGAGCGACTGATGCAGTCCAAGTTGTCAAAGGCGAAAGCCAATCAGCCATAAATGACACACAATTTTAGAATTAACGGTGGGTGAAGAATTTTTTCGGCTTCTCACCCCGACTTAGTAAATCAAATGGCCTTGTAAATCAAATGTTTACGAGGCCATTTTCATTAGTAGTACAAAAAGTAGTACAAAAAATCACTTTCTCATTATATACTATTTTTCTTACAAGGGATTGGTCTCTATCTGTTTCCTGATTAGTCTTGTTACCTTTTCAAAATATTCTACTTCATCCAAGGATGGAGCAGGCTTCTCTGGATGAGCCGGATCTCTCCTAAGTTTATTCAATTTTTCGCACCATGAAAGGTCGATCCCAGGTAACTTTAACACACCCATCAAAAATGTATCCTTTTCAATTATTTTTTTATAATCAAGAAAATCGAAATAAGACTCTTTTGGTGATTCTTGGCCTTCTTGTATCCATTTTGAACTGACTGATTCCATTACTCCTTTAGGAATGTAATCGACATTAAACCAATCTTTCCCGCCATCTAATTCTCCTCTTTTTTTGAGTCTATCAATAATATAACGATTAAGTTTTTGAGATAATTCTGTATTAGCAGTATATAGCCTTAATCTTAATTGTTCTGAATCTGAAATGTTTTCTGCACCTGAACAACTGCCAACCATATTTGGGAACAGAGGTGTAAACTGAGATGTTTTGCACCATAATATAGGACATGACTTGCTTGGACAGAATGGTTCAAAAAGAACTAAGAGCGTATTTTTGCTAAGATTTGGAAAGAATCTTCGCACCTCTGCATAAACCTGATTAGCTTCATCGATTTTTTCAAATAGCTCAGTCCCATCAATGAATGGTTTAATCTTAGTTTCTTCGATTTCATGTAAGAAAACAAGTTTAAAATTATTAAAAGCAGATGTGTTTCTTATTAAACCTGTCTTTACTTTTGTTGATATTACTATGCTAATAAGTCTAACCTGAATTTTATCCTTAATCAGCTCATTTTGCAAAAAATCAAGTAATTTAGGTTGGATTTCAATAATATTGTCTAAAATTGGTTCAAAGAATATGATTTCAGTAGGAATATTTTTTTTCAATAGATCTTTATCATCAACCAAATTTTTGACGGTTTTAGTAGCTCTTATCCTACTCATTTTCTTAAATGTATCAATAATTGGCAGGTATTCTTCATAATCTTTTGAAAATGAAAAGATTTCTATACCTTCCCTAAATACTGTTCGGATACCTTCCTTTACCTCAAAAACTTGTTTGAAAAAGATATTGCGTAGTTCATTCTTAAAGAATTCATTTATTTCTTCTTGTGAAATAAAATAGATTGAATCAATCAAGTTGAATATTCGTCTTTGCTCTATCGAATTGCCAAATTGTTTGAAATATCTTTTATATTGATCAATTGTGATTTTCTTTCCTTCAAAAATGTATGCATCACTGAGTCTTTTAATCTCTTCCTCTTTAAGTGCAAATTTTAGTTCCAATTCTTTTTCTCGATGCTGTGCTTCAAGATCGGAGACACCTTCAATCATTAATGTTTTTCCCGTGCCGACTAACCAGCGTTCAAAAATTTGAGGTTTAATCCTGATAGAATTGAATGATTCATAAAATATTTTTCTATTAAAAAATTCAGTAATTGTGTTTTCTACTTCGTAGACTTCAATTTTATATTCTTTAGGATATTTAAAGTTTTTTAAAATATCAGATTTGCTTGGGTAATTCTCAGTTTCTTGGATATATGAAAGACTATAACTAACGAGTATCCTCCTTCTAATATCTGTTTTTCTTTCCTTTTTTGAATCACTTTCCTCAGTTAAGCCATCTCCCCAGAAGTGCTCAAAATGTCCTTTCTGGGATGATTTAACAATAAGATCTACTGCAAAATTCGTACTGTGAATATCGATATATGCGTCACGGTTCTTATAAGCATTATAGATCGGAAGAGCGTCGTGTAGGGAAAGAGTGTAGATCTCGGTGGT
>CALBTS010000127.1 GCA_937968035.1 uncultured Methanomethylovorans sp. | reverse complement strand
ATCGCTTTGGCGCCCCATCTGATTCTGTTTTCCATAGGTTCACCCCCTTTAGTAAAGTTTATCACGTAAGACATGCTCCATTCAAAAGGATAACTTGACTTATGACTGCAGAAAACCAGAACGAGTTGTAAAATATAGGAGCAAATGGGCGGAGAACAGAAGACTTAGAGTCTTTCCAGGTTACTGCATTTGACTGTACACTCATAATGGTGAGAGGAGGAAGTTCGTCGCTCCAGCATGGATTAGATGGACGTTGAAATCATGAGCCCACTTAGGCTTTTCTGGATATTCGTCAAAGTCAGTACATTCACTATAGGCGGCGGATATGCAATGATTCCTGTAATAAAGGAGTTTATTGTAGACAAGTACAGGATAATGAAGGAAGACGAGTTTCTCGATGTGATTGTCACTGCCCAAACTGTACCTGGTGTTATAGCGATAAACACAGCTATGATCCTTGGAAGTAGGCTTGCAGGGTTTTGGGGCGCTTTTTTTGCGGTGCTTGGAGCTTCGTTGACTCCATTTATTATGATACTTGTAATAGCAACTTTCTTCACCGATTTTGTAGACCTTCCTGTCTTCGAAGGCTTCTTTGCCGGCGCGAGAGTGGGTGTAACTGTAATACTTGCCAATCTTTCCCTTCAGCTTCTTCGAAAAAGCCTTAAAAGATACCTGATTATAATCGTTATCGCTGCTGGTACTTTGGTAATTGTCTTTCTTAATGTATCGTCTATCTGGGTTTTGCTGGTATGCTCGCTTCTCATTTATTTCATCGACAGGAGGTCGACCAGATGATTCTACTCAATCTCTTCTGGTCTTTCTTTAAGATCGGTTTTCTAGCTTTCGGAGGAGGATATGGCGCTCTAAGTCTAATCCAGGACCAAATAGTAAACGTAAACAAATGGATTGGAATTGAAGAGTTCCTTACTCTAATATCCATCTCACAGATGACTCCCGGCCCGATTGCGATCAACTCGGCCACTTTTATTGGCTACAGAATTGCCGGAATACAAGGATCGATTCTCGCAACTGTGGGAGTTGTTCTTCCAAGCGTGTTCTGGATTTTTCTGATACTAAAGATTCTGAAAATTCTATCGAAATGGATCGACACGGCAGAGGTCTTTAATGCCCTAAGGCTCGGGATAATCGCACTGATCCTTTCGGCTACTTTAAGGATAGGGATTGAGTCTATTAATAGTGTTTTCACCATTGTTACAGCAGTATCTGCCTTCTACATCCTCTACAAATTCAAACTTTCAGTCATCTGGATCGTATTTGGTACGGGCATATTGGGCGTTTTTTGGAGCTTCTTTTTACCTCTATAAATCCCAACAAACTAGCAAATACCAAACTTATAAAAGGTATTCGCCTCATTAGACAATGCGAACTTTCGATTTCACTTTTTGATTTTTGCACTCGCATGAATTATTAGTTTAATTTTTGTGAGATAAGTTTCTAGTGCTGCCTCGCAAAGGTTATAATAAATAGTACATCATATGATTTATTCATATTTATATTTCTTACGTTTGATTATGCGCTCTACACTTCATCATAGTCGTTTATAAGCGGTTATCACCAGTCAAACCTGATTACTGCTCTCATTCTTCTTCTATTGATGTTTACGTATTTGAATGCTCTTGATCTAGAATCTAGTTGTAATCTTGTTTATGTAGAGGTACTGTTGTTTTTTATTGTCCACCCGACCAAACATTTATTCGTAGGAGCTTGAGTTTTGATAAGAGATTTTAGAGGTGGAGAGAGATTCAAAAGGTAATTTATCACTCGAACACTTGACCGGGAGGTGTGGTATATGTGGAAGATACCTGAAGAAGAAGATCACTAAGAGTAAGGTGCTGAAACAGAACGAAATTCATCAAGCAGATTTTTGGAGGTGGAGTGAATGAAAAAGGTAGCAGCAATTCTTCTAATTGGATTGATAGTACTTGGTGGAGTTGCGCTTGCAGGACCTGGACTTTGGAAGATTCCCGAAGG
>CALBTS010000126.1 GCA_937968035.1 uncultured Methanomethylovorans sp. | reverse complement strand
GTGGCCGAGGCGCTGGCCCTGGCCGGTTCATCCGCCATGCTGCTCTATTACCGCATCTGGGGGGATAGGGCGGAGAAGGTGGGGATTGCCTCGCTGGAAGAAGCCTTCCAACGGCTGGCCGCCAACCCGAGCATCTGCGCCGATCTGGACGAGATTCTGGCCTGGGCGTTGGATACCACCGAAGTTGCCGGGATCATCCCGGAGCTGCCGTATCGGGTGCCGCTGGAGCTGCACGCCCAGTACGGCATTCGCGAGGTTCAGGCGGCCTTTGGCCGGGCGACGCTGGAGAGCAGCGGCCAGACCGGGGTCGGGGTGATGCACTTTGCCGAGCAGAAGACCTATGCCCTGCTGGTGACCTTCCAGAAGACGGAAAAGGAGTTCTCCCCCAGCACCATGTATGCGGATTACCCCATCAGTCGGGAGCTGCTGCACTGGGAGTCACAGGCCAACACCGCCCAGTATCATACCGACGGTCAGAATCTGATTCACCATCAAGAGCGGGGCTATACGATTCTGGTCTTTGCCCGTGGGCAGAAGAAGCGGAACAATGTGACAGTGCCGTTCACTTACCTGGGGCCGGTGGACATGTTAAGTTTTGAGAGCGAGCGGCCGATCAAGATGCTCTGGCGGCTCAGGTATTCGATGCCGGTGGAGATGTTTGAGGATAATCGAAGGGGTGGGTGAATTGTCATGTTTGAAGCTGATGGAGATCAATATGGGTGTCCTCATAATTCCCGACATTCAATGGGCTTAAGGCTGGTGGTAGAGCCTGAGCCGTAAATTTGCAGGTCCAGGTAAGATATAAGTTGCTGCTACGCCGATGGCGAATGGCAGAAATTCAAGCGTGATACTGAATAGTTGTAAAAGGAATGATATTAATGGAATTTTTGTCCATCATCGGTAAGTTTTTGCTCACAGAATCCACAAAGGCAGCTATTGGTTCGGCCAAAAAAACTCTTGGACGAGATCAAATGTGGTTAGATCTTGATCGCGCAGTTGAAGAATGGGCTGATAATCTTCCAGAAGAAGTTGCTCTTGATCCACGTTCGTTGCAATTCCAAAATCTAAATGGAGTAGATTTACCTGTCATAGAAAACCTAGCTAATAATATGAAAAATGGCGTTCTCCCTGGAAAAAAAGATTGGGTTGAAGCCATTATTGAGAGGCACAGCACAATCCGAGATTTAGCAGCTGATAAGTTGCATGGTTTACAACCGTTCTTTCAGGCTCAAGAATTGGAGATTGGTCTGCATGTCGAAAAACTTGCGGAGTCGCTATATCAGATAACAGTACAAAATTCAAAAGTGTTTAACCCTGCCGTGATTGGGAAGTTGGAAACAATACTTAAGACGTTAGATGTTGACTATGATGACTTAGAAAAAAATATCGCAAAAATAGCTATAACAGTATCAGCCGCTACATTAAATAAACAAAAAAAATCATTGAAGTATATCCCAGATGTGTATATGGAGATCGGGAAAGAGAAGGAACAGTTGCGTTACTTTTGTGATCCGGTTATTTTTTTAAAAAAACTCGCAAATGACTCAGCCAAAATCTCATTATCATCCATAAATCTAGAATACCAAAAGTTAGGTATTGTCCCTTTTTCTATCCCTATCTCAGACACTTTAGTAAATGATCTGCATATTGAAACTATCCAGGCATCTACCGAACCCATCATCAAAGTCATAAACGAGCAACTGCTAAATTGCGACCATTATGATGTAAATAAGTTAAGAGGTACTGTGCAACAACCTTCGTTGTCGGAATATTTTGAATACATGCACTACAAGTTGCCGCGGAAAGATTCACTTGTACGCTTATTGCAGGAATTTCGTGACAATGCAAATCTTCTTGTTTCACAAGTATTAGGCATAGTGGAGCGGGCTGGGCAAGGCAAAACTAACCTTGTATGCGATCTTTATGAGAACGTGATAGTCCATAGAAAGATCCCCTCGGTGTTTCTAACAGCATTGGATTTTTATGACATTCCAATCAAAGAATCACTTTTGCAAAAGTTAGGTTTTGAAGCAAAAGACTTACCATGGGAAGTATTAATTGAAGTGATACGGAGATGGGCAGAACGCAGAAACAAGCCTTTTGTTCTGCTAATAGATGGGTTGAATGAGCATCGAAATATTCCACTTTTTGTTCAGAGATTACAGGATTTCTTTAATGACCTTAAGGACTATCCTTTTGTGAAAGTCCTTTTTACATGTCGAAGTGAATATTACTCTACGAGGTTTGTTGAGCTTAATAATAGTGCAACGGCCGTTTCAATATCATCAATGCATAGAATGGATAAAGATGAAAAAGATGAGCTTATAGAAAAATACTTCAAGTACTTTCACATCCATATCGGATCAATATCTGAGGATGCAAAGCATAGGTTGACAGAGAACCCGCTCATGTTGCGGGTATTTTAGATCGGAAGAGCGTCGTGTAGGGAAAGAGTGTAGATCTCGGTGG
>CALBTS010000125.1 GCA_937968035.1 uncultured Methanomethylovorans sp. | reverse complement strand
ATTATGTCAAGTTTTGTGGCTATTTTTCCTTTACCTGCCATGTGTATGGTTCTCCATTGCGTATTCTTGTTATGAGAGGATCGCGGACGACTTGAAACCGAATACTCGCTTTTCTTACGGCTGTCATATCCCCCCGATTAATGGACTTTGCCTCTCAAATCCAATGTACACAAATCATTCAGGTGCATTAATTCAAATTCTTCATATGTATATGATATGGAAGAAAACATTGGTTTCGTATCAACGTCCCGACGCGCGTTGAAAAATACAAACGTTTCCTCGAATCCCGTTCCGCATATTTTCCATTTTTCGTTATGTAATGCGTCCACGATTGCTTCATTGATATCGCATAAAATATCAGGATGTTTTTTCTTTAGAAACGCTCTCACGTTGACATCATGATTACAGCACCACGCACATCCTGTTCTATTAGCATATTGATACAGTGGACATAGTTTTTCATTATGTGATTTCATATACTCAATGAGATCGTCGTCGGTGAAGTGCCGGATTGGAGCCATAAATACACGATTATTCGATTTATAAAATTCTGGGTAGTCTTCTCTTTTTTTACTTTCGTCGTGCCGGATACCCGTGAGCGTCAATATATTATCACCATATATGTCTATAAGATATTCGTGCATGGCATTGGCTGCTTTGATCTTAAGTAGTGATTGACACCACAAATTACCATAAAATGGATATCCCTTTTGTTTGATGAGTTCTAATATTCTATTCTTATCCAACTCTCCGAATAGTATTAGTGGTATATTATATTTTTCTGATATGTACTTAACATACTGGGTTTCTTCTGGCCAATTCCAGCCACTGTCCCAATATATAAGTATTAATTTTTCTACATCTAAATTCTCTACAGCCCACAGTACCAACAAAGTGCTATCTTTGCCTCCACTAAAACTAATAACATGTTTATCAAATGAATTGACATCGATTCCAACCAATTCATTTTTTTTTGCAGATGACTCGACCGATGGATTCGGGACAAGGTCATCGTCTGTCAAAGATGCTAACATGGATTCTATATCATCCATCTCAAAACCAGTCGCCTCAATATCAAAATCTTCATATTGTGATATCTCCTGCAACAATTCAGCCAGTTGCTCGGTATCTGTCTCTGCCAACTCGGCTAAGTGGTTATCAGCCACGACATACGCGACCGCCTTCTCATAAGGCATATCTAACTTGATAACAGGAACTTCACTAAACCCAGCCCGCTTCGCTGCTTCCCATCTTCCATGACCTGCAACAATCATATTATCTTGAGCTACAAGAATAGGATTAGTCCAACCAAATTCCCTAAATGATTTCTGCAAAAACTTCAATTGTTTTTCAGGATGTTTTTTCGGATTCTTTACGAATGGTTTTAATTCGTCTATTGGAATATTACTGACATGCATAATTTATACTCCTTTTTATATGGTTAAAAAGATTACTGTACAGCTTTATCCGATAAGTTCAGGACTTGAATTTTGTTGTTAAGTGGCATTTGGTGAG
>CALBTS010000124.1 GCA_937968035.1 uncultured Methanomethylovorans sp. | reverse complement strand
TACCGATGAAGTCTAGCAATGAACGAGACGAGAAGAAAGGGCAGCGGATGGAAACGGTGGTGCAGATCAACCCGGGCGAGATCCAGCAGTATGTGGACCAGTTTTACAACCGCGATTTCGTCGAGCATTTGGGCAGAGTAGATAGTATTAAAATAAAAGAGGAGACTTGGAAGCATGGCCATCGATTTCGACAATCCACGCTGGAGAGACGTAGTACCGTATTTCAGGATTTTACCATTGTCGGAGAAGCGTTGTTTTTTTGCCAAAGCGGTTAAATTCTTACTAAACGAGACAGATTGGGATCATGCATTACGAGATCCAAATGATAGTGATCATGAAAACCTACGGCACATGCTTATAGCTTTTAACGGACATTCACGATGCATCATGCTCAGAAAATCCTCGAGAGACATCGAGTTACAGTGGCAAAGTGTGCGCAGCATTAAAAGAGGCATTAAACTAAGAGTTCGCAAAAAGCAGATATCTCGTCTGACATATGAGTACATGCAATTGATACGACAATGCCACCCCGTGCGTTCTTCTGACGGAAATAAACACCGCGACAGAGTAAAGGGTATGGTGCAACTGCAAAGTGAGATTAAGGCGAAGTTCTTAGTCTGAGGGACGAGTTTTAAATTATTGGAGCTCTCAAAATGCCAACCATTCGTCTTACCTTACTCCGTAGACTATTCTATGAAACGCCACCGTTCTTCGGCGATTTGCTTGAAGAAAATATCAATCATGTTTTTCCTGGAAAGAAGGACTTCATCCTTTTCCTAGAGGAAACAGATGCCCAAAAGCGTACTTCGCTAGCCAAGAGACTTCTATCACGGTTGGCCCGGGAATCTGGTTTATTCATCCCTTTTCGCCTACTTCTCATGATGCTAAGAGCAGAGGAACAGTATGCGCCAAGCACAGCAACAGCCCAATATGTGCCACAGGACCATTTCTCTCACCTGATTCAGTTGTATATGCTTGGAATATATATCTTCACCCATCACAAGAAGTTTCATCGGTCACTTGTATCGTATTTGAAACAGAAGAGAATATCCTTCGCTCAGGCCGACTCGCTAGGAAGTGATGAGGCCGTGTTTTCCGACTTCCTTTTTTCGTGGCGCTCATTCGTGTTGATGCACGACATGGGTTATCCCTGCGAACTGCCCCCCATCATTAACAATCCTATTCTCGGCGACATCCGATGCTCCTATCTTAACCTGCATGAAATGATTTGTGACGAAACTGCTTTAGCTTTCATATCACGAATGGTTTCTTGGGATTTACTGGATGAGCAAAGCCCAAGTGCAACTTGTGAGAGCGTTGCCCCATTGCTTTTTACCGGTCGTCCCGAAAAATCCTCAACTGCTAGAAGGCTACCTGGCATGGAGGGAGAACCATGTAACATTATTTTAGATCGATGGCGGACTGCCACAAGAACCCCTTTCCTGCATGGCAGACGTTTTGCAAGCCTCGCGGATAAAGTTCGGACACCTAAAGAAGTACTCGCACTTCTTGTCCATCGAAGATCAGGAATTCCTTCACTTGCGTTGATCCCTACGCTAGAAGGCCGCCATTCCGTATACCAAATTGAGAAAAAAGTACAATTATCCGATGCTGAATTAATAAAACTAGCTTTCGAATCAGGGATCACTCCTCGTGTCGGAAGCAAACACGCGGAATACGATTGGCAGATGTTTTTTGATGATTACGCTGGTCATAAGGCGCGACTGGTGATGAGCATCGGAAAGATCGTAAACAGTTACTTAACACCGGAGAGTCTTCACTGTGTTGCCCAAGCTCTCGCATTTAGCGCTCCTGACCCTCTTACCACAATAACATCAGCTGGGGATTTTCTCGCTTATGAGCATTGGGTCTACGAGTCACTACAAAACTGGTGGCAAGGCATTAAACAAGCAACTCCGATGCAAGGGACGGTTGAACACAGTGTCGTATCCCTCTGTACAATTTCTGTGGGGAGAGAAATTGCCAAGCAGATTACCGATTACTTAATAAAACAAATCGATATAGCCTTAGCACAACAATTCCAGAACGAAGAAATCCAGATGCTTGAACTAGGTGTGCATGAGATTGTATCTCGTGCCATTACTCCAGTGCTGACTGATAGTGCTTTGCTCACAAATATCACTACTTCCATAGAGACTGAAGTCCAGTCTCGTATTGAAGTTGAGTTGACGCGAAGGAGAGTATTTGAGGATGCCAAAAACATCGCCGCAAGAATCTATGATCGTGGTACTGTAACTCCAGAGGATATAGATCTGGTTGCCGATGGAGAGCTTGCAAGGCTTCTCGCAACAAGTCTGGTCGAGGTCGACATACATGTTTCCACCGTCGATGCTCTCCTTGCACAATCAAAGCTTCCCTCTCTTCGCCAATTAGTTGAAGGATACCATCCTTACTATATACACAACGGAAGTGTAGATAGATCGGAAGAGCGTCGTGTAGGGAAAGAGTGTAGATCTCGGTGGTC
>CALBTS010000123.1 GCA_937968035.1 uncultured Methanomethylovorans sp. | reverse complement strand
GTTTTTACTGCATTGCAGTTCCCATTTTCACTGCATTTTTGCTTCCCGATTACAAGCTGTCGCCAGCGAGCCTGAAATATTTTGGAGAGGGGACCATGCCGACAAAATTATCGGAGGAATCAGAATTCCTGAGGAGCTTGGAACTTTAACTGTGCCGAAGTATTCAAGACTGAATGGACCGTCAGGAAGGGCTCTTGATGAGAAGTTCTTGAGGCCACTTGGTCTTACTAGGGGTGATGTTTGGCTCTGTGACCTTCTACCGTATTCTCGGGTAAATGAGAACCAGAAGAAGGCAATAGATAGCCAATATAAGCAGGATCTGATCCAGAAATATAAACTATCCCCTGCAACGATTCCTCTATTTGACAAGAAAGAATTGAATTCCCCATCAAGGCGGGCTGAAATTCTTCAAGAGCTGGAGTATTCCAAGGCTGACACCTTAGTTCTTCTAGGAGATCTCCCTATCTATTGGTTTTTAAGATACTTTGACAAGAGATATTCGCGGTTGGCACAATTTGGTGTAACTCCTGATTCTTATGGGAGGAACAATCTGATAAACATCAAAGAAAAGCCTTATAAAGTCATTCCACTTTGTCACCCCAGACAGGCAGGCAGACTAGGATCTTCAAGTACGAGGTGGGGATTGCTTCATGACCAATGGGTAAAAAGATACGAATCAAATTCGAATTAGGATTAAGATAGATTAGTTGGGAAAGTATAATTCACTCCATCGATAGATCACAGAAGTTGCCCTCACTTCAGAAGTAGATTATTTTTAAAAATTCCTATTGTGAAATCACATTTCTTTATGAGTGACTTAGCATGATTACGGAGCTCACTCCAGCAATCGAATGAAGAGACGGATGATTTATGATTACCAGAAGGGGAGAAAATTGGAAGTAACTTAATCGTTGTTGTAACTTTTGGTATCCCTCTATTAGTAAAACAGTTGAAGCCATGATCGGAATCAATCCAAATGTAATTTGTAAGCAAAGATCTATCGTGATTAAGCGAGATATTTGAAAATATACCAAGTGATACTTCAAAGGAGAGATTCTTGATCTTTGCGTGGATCTGTTTTGTAAATTCACTATACCAAAGGTTACCCTTATCCTTTATTTGCTGAGGGGTGTCCTTAAATAATCCTGTAAGTATGGAGATTTTAATTGGACCTGCAGATTGACGATCTGGAATGATACCTTTAATGATTGATATTAGGTTTTCGAGACCTTCATGATTCAGTAGGTAATTGTCTATAATTACTATATCTGTAAGAGGGATAACGTCAGTAGCTAATTCTTCCCAGGATTTCAGTGTGTTTTTAACGCTTGGAACTTTGGATACAAGAAATATACTGTTATTAAACAAGATCTTTCCAGTTGATTTCATCTCTCTTTGAGATAGGAAAAGTCTTCCATTTTCCAATGACAGATTATCGGTCTCTTTTTCAGTCAGGCAAATGAGCGATGGGAATTCATTAATTATTTCAGTCTCAGTCAGTGTTTTTATTATACCAGGTGAAAACTGAATTTTGCTCCCACCTCCCTGGCTAGATTTTTCAAGCATGCGGAACATGGGCTCTATTTGGAAAAGTTCTTCCCACCTTTCATACGAAATATCAAGTAGTAAATCTGCTTCACTAAACAATAGCCGTTTCCAAGACGTAAGGATTTGTAGCTCACCTATATCATGCTCCAATTCTTGTATATCATGGATATATTCATGAAAAAATCCAGAGAGCACAAGTTCTGAAGCTACGACCTCAAACTTTCTCATTTTTTAGTTCTTTTGAAAGTGTCGGACTTTCATTAACTCCAGCGCCAAATTATCAGCTTCATCAAAAAATCCAGGTCCAAATTCTGCAGAAAGAGTCCCATTTTGATTGATTATGATGTTCCTTACATCTGGATGCTTGGTTTTCGGATTCTTTCTGCCTATGTAGTGTATGACAATGTCGTCTTTATCAAACTTCTTGGAAGCAACCAAGTTTTGGAACTTTCGAATAAGGTATTCACTATGGGTTTCAATAATGAAATTTACACCCATTGTGCTTTTGGCATCCAAGAAGAGTTCAGCTAACTTCGACTGCCATGCAGGATGCATATTTGCCTCGGGTTCTTCTAGTATCAGAGTTATACCTTCTCCTGATTTATTTTTGGATTCGTGCGCTGCAATTATTAGTAGAATCCCTATTAGATGCATAGTCCCCATTCCCTCATCAACTAGCTGGATATTCTTTTTTCCCTTCTTAAGCAGAATAGAATAACCAAGTCCATCTACAGGCATAGTAATAGAAAAATCGTCACATACCCCAAAATCTTTGAGCCATTTTCTAATAAATGAGTTTGTGATGAATTTCTCTTTATGAGTAGCAATCAGAGCATGAAGTGGATGGTTAAAGTCAATAATTCTATCTACAGATAGAGAGCTAAGTGGTATCTGAACTTGCTTCTCTAAATCATTAAAAACATCACTTTCAATTTTTTTAAAAACGAGTGAGATATAATCTTCAAAATTTGAAAGGTTGTCAGGATACTTCCCGAACGGTGTAAATCCAATCGGGATCATTCTTAACTTAGAGGGATTGAATAATTCATAAAAGGGCACACAAGAAAAGGCAGATTCCATATAAGTTGAGATTGACCATTTTATATCATCGTAAAATGGTTCACCAGGACATGTACTTTCAACTATTAAATCTTTTTCTTCTAATACTTTGTTTTCAATCTCACTGTAAGGGTAAATAAGTAGATTATTGATCATTTCATTAATTGATCGATCCAACACATCCTCTTCTACGTAAAGGCCGTTATTCACAATATAGTCTGTGATTTCTTTTCTGATGAGTTCGTAATTCAGCTCCTTTACTGAAATGTTAATTAGTTTGGTTAACAGTGGATGATTAAACAATACATCATCCGAACGAACTTTGCCAACTAACTTGTTCCATTTTTGATCCAAAGGAAATTCGCCTGGGAATGAATCTTCTGATTCAAAAAAATCCTTAAGCCATTTTCTTTCGGATTTTGAGATGGGATGGGATGTCCTAAAATCTTGGTATTCTTTTTTTCGAATGTTTCTCTGTTCTTTCTCTATGGATATCTCCTCTTCAGTTAATTTTCTGGATCTCTTCGTTGTCTCATCCCAGTGCCAGGTAACAGATTCTCCACTATAAGAGAAATAAGTACTTGGGAATTCATCATCACTTGCTATTTCGTCCTTAAATTTCTCATACTTTTCTTTCAAATTAACAATAGATTTCAGGTTTTCATTGAAGAATTTCAAATCAACAAATGCACTATTCCTGGAATTTTCACCGAAATCAAACATTAGAATGACCTTGTTTTCGGTTTCAATTTGGATATGGTTTACAATACCTTCAAAATCATTCTTTTTCTCTAATGAAAACATAAAATTTACATTTTTACCAAGAAAAGTGTTGTAGGTTTTGAATCCAAACAAAATGGTATCTTCACTTGAAGAATTGTTTTTGATGAGATCGAATGAAAGAGAGTTACTCTTGTCCTTATCAAAACGAATTGTATATGGATATTGCTTGTAATTAGTGTTTTTAAGTAAGTTCAGGGATTTAATAATCGAACTTTTTCCAGAACTGTTTATTCCTGTGAGAATTGTAATCGAGGGCAAATCGATCTTTTGAATATCATTGAAAATACGATAATTCTTAAGGAATATAGATTTGATTTCGTTCATTACATCTGGTTTAGTATAATCAATAATCAGAACTATAGGGTAAAGAAAAGGATGGTGGATAAAATAACAATTAAAACCCAAGTTATATATGAGTAATTCTTTTGCTTTTTCTGAGAAGCCTCATTTTGGTCTGTTATAGTAGCAAGGGCCTGATTAACATTATTCTGAAATACCTCAATTTTACTTAAATGCTTTTCACTATCATTTTTTAATCTGTCAAATATGTTTCTTTCAAAGTTTTCCAATCTTGTCTGCAGGTTTTGAATTGCCGACAACATCCCAGCCACATTTGCATCTACCTTATCAAGCCTAAGAGGAAGGTTCAAATCTTGAATTGACTTAATAGTCTGCTCAGAGATGAGTTTAGTATTGTTCTGTAAATCAGTGATCGAAGTGTCAATTCTGCTTTTTATACTTTTCTCGAATGTATCGATTTTCTCAGGTATTTTTTGTTTTTCGATTGATTCTCCAAGAAGTTTATTGGCCTTGATTGAATCATTTACGACACTCTCTAACCGAGAAAACTTACCATCAAAGTCTGCATTTGTGATTGCCTCAGATGCTCTCTGAAGTTCATCAATGGTTTCAGTCCGTGTCTCGTTCAATGAATCAATTGTTTGGTTTACTGATTTTTCAATACTATCAAGCCGTTCAGGGAAATTGATAGTATCTATTTTTGTGATCGCTCCATTAACAGCATCAATGAGACCTTTATAAGAATTGTAAGTACTTTTTAGCTCCTCAATTTTTTGACCAAAAAAGACCTTGGCCTCATTTACAGTGAGAACTGCATCTTGCACATTATCCTTTGCTCCGTTTAAATATGCTACAGTAGATTTAAATTGGGTCAATTCCTTCTGTAGATTGTCAAGTTCTGCATTAATCTGTTGAATGATGGGGTTTGCCATATTAGTTGAGTTTTTCATTAATTGCTTTCAAAGTCTTGGTTGATTTTCTTAATGGTATCAGTAATCTACTTACCATTATTGACTCAAAATCAAACGTATAGCCAAATTTATCCATGTATACTTCTAATTCACTATTCTTATCCTTGAGTTTGGCGACAAATGTGTTAAAGGCACCCTCAATTTGCTTTTCATCCCAGTGTGTTTCTTTCTCTTCAATACTTGAGAAGGCATGAAGAAGCAACTCTTCGGCCTCACGAAGATATCGTTCGTTCTTATATTCAAGCATATATAGTGAATACGCAAGCAGTAAAAGCACAGTGTAACTATCAGGCTGATTGTTAAGCATCCGAGTGCAGGCTCCTCGCAAATGTTTGATATTATCGATTTGTCCCGCTTTTGGATCTTCATCAACAACATCCATAAAAAACCAGACCAATTTTAATTCATCATTTTTTGCATTGTTTGTTAAATCGGATAATGATGCATCTACTTCTTTACCCGCTGAATTAGTGTAGGTGTACCCAGCTCTCGCATATTTTGAATTGAAGTAAAGATCGATATAATCCTTAAACTCAACATTCTTTTTTTCCAGTCCAATACGACAGGCAGTCCTCATGTCAGATATGGCTAATTGTCTCTTTTTCTGGATCTCACTATAAACGAAGTTTACTAAGAATGTGAGTGATTTTCTGATCATGGTTGGTTCATCAATATCTTCGAGGTACTTTAGCCGTGCCATGGTGGTCTTATCAGAATAGTATTTTAACAAGTACGCCTTTAGGTTTTCCTTATATTCTTTCTCTTTTTTTCGGACTCCCTTTAAAATGAATGTATTTGAGGCAAAATTGACAGTGTAATCATCAATTATACCTAAGGTTGAGAGCCTATAAATTGCCTTTTCGGTATCCATTTTATCACGATATCCATTGTATAAGGCCATAAACATCTTATAAGCAGTACCCTTGGGATTTCCTTTTGCCCTATCCCTTTCATTACAAAAGCGTTCAAAATCCAAACTATTTCCGAAAGTAAATTTTTGGTAATTTTCACAAATAGCCTCTATAAATGCATCAGCATCTGTGCAATTAGCTTTCATCTTCTGAACGACTTGTTCAGTAAATCCTCTGTGAACAACCTCATGAAGCCATCTTGTAATTGTTTTTATCCGCTCCTTAGCGTTATTAAAGAAACCAATGGTTACGTTGAAGGTTTCACCAACTCGTTTTGATTGCAATATTTCTTCAATACCGACTTGCTTATCACTTCGTTGAATCCATAGATAGACAGGCTCATTAAGATTTTGGTCTTTGATGTGGTTTTTTATAATTGCGAAAATTTGAATAGATAAATTTGGATCGATACTCCCCCAGGTGGAGCCAATTAAAGTACTCAGATCCAGATAGCCAAGCGACTTTGAATCATTTGTATTGACATATAGCCGTTTATTATCGCCTCCTTCCCAATAGTTGCACTTATACTCTACATCAAACTCATTATTGAGTAAGTTCTCAATTTCAAATGTTCTATCAGGAAAATAGATCTCAGTAAGGAGTTCATCTAAAACAGCCAGTTCCTTTGCAATACCTTTAAATGAATTCTTGTGGAAATACATATTGATCCCCAGATCATGATCAATCAATTCCTCCTCAGTAGAAATAGATACTTCCTGATCATTAAATAGAATATAAGAAAGAGCCATTTTCCCATCTCTTCCCGCCCTTCCTGCTTCTTGGACAAAACTTTCAATTGATCCTGGGTAATTCACATGGATGGTATATCTTATATTTTCTTTGTCTATACCCATCCCAAATGCCTTTGTGGCTACCATCATATTGAGTTCATGGTTTATGAACTGATCTTGGTTTTCAAATGATTCCTCCTGAATAACTTTGGCGATAGTATCATTTTCACTTCCAGATCCCATAAAAAAGCCGACCTTCAGTGAGTCTTGGTCATTTAACAAATCATAATAACCTTGTCTTGGAGTTGGTTTTCCGTCCTTATCAATTTTAAACTTGTCTGTTACTCCGAAAATCCCCCTTGTATGAGGGCAAAACACAAGTGCAGCATTATGATCGTTATAGAAGTCTGATGGATTATAATTGTTTATCTGCATTTCTTTAAAGGTTTCTTGTTCAGAATTCTCATTATTCCTCCACTGTTCCTCGGAGTATACACTATAAGGATCGTCAATAAAATCTTTGATAGTCTCAGGAATTTCAGTTAAGAGACGGATTACTCTTTTCTGTTTATTACTTCCTAAGGAACGTTTCAAGTCCCAGATGGTATTCAGATTACCAGGTGGGAACGTGACCTCTTCAATAATGTATTGTAATTCATTCCTTTTAGTATACTCAGACCTTACGATTGCATCTTCAGGAAGTTTTTTTCGTTCATCATTTCCAGAGAGCTCTCTCTGGACATCCGCTAAGACATCATATGAAGCTGTTGCGGTCAATCCGAAAAGTGGGATTGATTTATTTTCTTTTGTCCTGCAGTGTTTAATTGCATTCTCTCCCAAACGTAGATATGCGGTTCTAAAATCATGCCCCCACTCCGATACACAATGTACTTCATCGATAACACAGTAGCTGAAGTAGATCCCATTTGAATACATATCATCCAACATGTTCCGAAACTCTTCCATCTGTAATCGTTCAGGAGATACAAAAACAAACTGCACTTCTCCATCAGCCATTAACCGCATGGCTTTTCTTTTTGCTTCGCCCTGGATAGTAGAATTTATGAACACGCAGGAATCAATAGAATTTCGTAACAATCCATCGACTTGATCTTTCATTAAGGATCTAATCGGATCAATTACTATGCAGATGCCAGGTTGTAATATGGCAGAAAGCTGGTACGTTAAAGATTTACCTCCTCCCGTCGGCAGAAGTCCAATAACACTCTTGCACTGAAGTGAGTTGTGGAGTATCGGAAGTTGGCCTTCTCTAAAAGACTGTTTTCGAAATATTGACTTAAGGAAATACTCCAGGCCAGTCTTAACATTAATATCATTTACTGTCCAGTTATCACTGTTCTCCTCATGGGAACAAAACGGTTTAAATTTGATCGATTCAGTGGTTAAAGTAGACCTTTTCGTGTCAATAAAATGTGATGACCGTATTGATATAATTTCATCTGCATTAGCTGATGGGATTTCGTTGCCAAAAACCCGTTCGAGTGTCGATATGTCAATTACAAGGTCATATTTAGTGGAAGGATTAAAATATTGAATAGCAGTAGCATTCTGCAACTTAAACTGGCTGTTAATAAATTCATTAGTGGCGAATATCTCCAGGGTTATCTCTGGAATTATAATAGGATCCTTTAATAAGTGGTTGATTTCAAGCAATAGTTTTTTTAGATCCTCAATTGCAAGTGCTCCGCAGGGTACATCTCGTTCAAGGACTGCAACTTTCCACTCGTTTTTTGATGACAAATGCCCTGAAGCCATCAACTCTAAGAGGCATCTTTGAATTCTGGCAACTCCCAGTGGAATAAGGCACAACTGTTGGATTTCTTTACCAACAGGATCACCCCATAGTGGGTGAGCTACATTATGAATACAATTCTTTATGTAATCATTATTCAGTATTGGCAAAAGAATGTTACGGACTTTACTTGGAAACTGAGTGGTGCCAAACTCGGAGGTTCTTATACGGAGTGTATTACTCCAACCACACGAGGTTACTGCTCTATCTCTTTCAGTGTCCAGATATTGTTGTTCTGACAATTGATGCTGAGGGCCATCTATTTCAATTACTACTCCTTTATATTCGTTGTTATGAGTATACGGGAATTCGATGGAATAATCTGTTCTCTGGCCATCGAAGTTCTCTCTAATTCTTGTTTGAAGTATAGTAGTATCTATGTTTTGTTTTATAATACTGCTCAATGATCTTTGGGGAGCTAACAGCTGAACAATGCTAGCTCCAATATCCCCCAATGAATTTGGCAAACTATTGAATATAAACTTCTCCTCGAAAGAACTCCCTAGCCGTTCCCAAGTTTGCTGATATTTGTCGAACAATCGCTCAATCTTAAATCGTGGTTCAATTAGATGGAATGACCTATAAACAAGATTTTTCAAAACATCAGGAGATAATCCGCTTTCAATGAGAATAGAGCTTTTGTCATCTTTATTAACAGAGAATAGACTAGTCCTTGTTATCAGCTGTTCAAGAGCATAGAGGTTAAGCCTTGTTGGAAGACCTCTTTGTAGTATATTAATTAAAACCGCTACACTAGGAGAGTAAGACAAACGGTGATCCTCAAATCCTGATTTGCTTGCTAGATGAAAATATGATGCAAAATGAGAGAGTTTCTTCAAAGCCTCATATTGAGGGGATTTCTTTTCAAAGACCTCAGTTATGTTATCTAATATGAATCCAGCTTGAAGTTGTTTCATTAAGGTTTCTGTATTAATAATTCAGTTTATAAACGACTGACCTTCATGACAAGAAATCACCATCTTAAATTTGACTCTATAACAGGATTCTAAAGATAGCAATTTGGGGACACAATCCTTAGATGTTGGTGAGCACGTATGTTTGAATATTACCGTCTTGGAGTAAGACCTGGACTGGATGAGATTGGGAATGAATAATAAATATGTCCAGCTATTGGGGGGTTAAAACACAATAATGAGGTGAAAAGGAAGCTTGGGAGCCCAAAAGTCAGTTTATGTCAGAATTATACAAGAATATTTTACTTGCTTAGACCTACATTTTGGACAAAAAATGGGCTCTTCCCGAGACATTAAGCCTCCACATTCACAGATACTTGCATGAGGATTATTGTTCCAACGAGACTTCACTTCATGGAATTTTCCACAAGATTGGCATTGATAGCCTAGATTTGACCATGGGTTATTACCAAAACCATGGAATAATGCGGTTATTTCTTCATTATAACCACAATTAAAGCACTCAATAATGCCACCGCCTGTTATATGATAGAAATAGAGCAAATTACGAGTTAGCTTCCTGCTAATCAATTTATAGATATATCTTGAAAAATGATAGTGTACGAAATCTGACAATTTAGAGTTGATTCTGCTTCTCTTGTCTACAATTGAGTTGCTACTCACAATTGTATATGTATCAATTGATCTAAATCCATTTATCAAACTTTCATATTTCAGCCGTAACGTAGATGGATTCAATAGTTTCCCATTAAAAACTACAACTCCCTCTTCGGATTCAACCTCAAATTGCAAAGAATTGTCGATTATTTCATAATGCCCTTTGCTTCTGTGAGCCTTTGGATTATCTATGTTAAACCATTTGAGGACCAGACTAATATCTTCAATTGCATTGCCTTTTATCCACACTCCGAGTACTATATTGTTATCATAGAATCTTAGTAGATTGGTTACCTCCCCTCTGATGTTATAAAAAGTACCTTCCATTTTGCTTTTGGTTTAAAATTCCACAAAGAATAAAGTGATTTTGAAATCTCAGGTAAACAGTGGACTTACCCTCGACTTCATTGTAGGATTTGAATTTATGACAATTCCATAGGACTTTTGACAACTTGAGATCACTTTTTTCATTGCCACTTCGTAAAAACAACAGTAAAATTTCTTTGAGAAATTCTTAAAATATGAGACACAATTCGAGTTTCAAGACCAAATGCCGAAAGATCAACAAGTGGTAAGACCAAATCATAGATACAGGGAGAAAGCGTCCCAGAATCCTTTGTTTGATGAAATATGATTAACTTTAATACCTCTCAGACAATTTCCGATTAAATAAACACAGGTTATATGGCAGAAAGGTATTATTTCCCGTTTGGCCAAGAGCTAAGAAAAGTCGAACAGAAAGACAGATCACCCAAAAAGGCCTTTGTACTCGGAGTCTATGCCAGTGCAGTCCATGCAAGATGGGTTGACAAAGACGGAATTCAAGTAGTGTCAGCCTTGGCTGTCGCCAGTGAACCTGAAATCTTCTGGAGAGGAGAAAACGCCGAATCTGAGATCCTTAAAATTACAATCCCAACAGAGCTAGGAAAACTTACTGTACCGAAAAATCCAGTCTTGAACGGGCCATCAGGAAGGGCTCTGGATGAGAAGTTCCTGAAGCCACTTGGTCTCACTCGGGGTGATGTTTGGCTCTGTGACCTTCTACCGTATTCTCGGGTAAATGAGAATCAGAAGAAGGCAATAAAGAGTAACTACACACAAGAGCTTATTCGAAAGCACAACTTACAACCTGCGACGATTCCTCCATTTGATAAGAAAGAATTGAATTCTACTTCAAGGCGGGCGGAAATTCTTCAAGAGCTGGAGGATTCAAAAGCGGACACATTAATACTCCTGGGAGACCTCCCGATCTATTGGTTTTTAAGATACTTTGACAATAGATATTCACGGCTGGCACAATTTGGTGAAACGCCAGATTCTTATGGGAAAGCCAATCCGATAAGCATCAACGGTAAAACCTATAAAGTCATTCCACTCTGCCACCCTAGACAATCAGACAGACTTGGTGCTTCAAGTAAAAAATGGGGTTTGCTCCATAACGGATGGATCAATGCTACCTACCGAAAAGAAATATTATGATTAATTACACCGCCAGGATAGAAGCTTAATTCCAGTTCATAAAACATTTTCCACACTGAGGTTCTTAATTTCAGAGGAGAGGACAGTTTATAAAACGAAATATTGCCAGTTTTTTGGGGCTTATTTTAAGTAATTTGTAAAAATATTATTTGACTTAAATATCGCATAGTAATAATTTGATCCGCTTGAGAACTAATTTAATATCAATCACATCAAGTAAATAAATTTGGATAATTCAAATTATCGTTGGAAATTTGAGAATGCGATACATTCTTCAGGTTAAATTTAACCCTTAAAGCTATGTGCAGTCATCATCAGGATTTCTGGAATATAGTTGCTAGTGAGATGGTCTGATGAGACTGGACAATCTTTTTATCAAAGTTAATTGGTTATGTT
>CALBTS010000122.1 GCA_937968035.1 uncultured Methanomethylovorans sp. | reverse complement strand
CCGGCGGGAGCCGGGGCGGCCTGCACCGCCATTGAAGGTCTTTCATTTTGACCAGGAGATTCTCGCGGTGCAGAAGTCAATTGCATATACCGACCTGTTAGGTGTAGGGGAATTTGCAACCCTACTTTTGAATCATTAAAACTTTTTGATAGGCTATTCCATTTATTGTAAGTTTGACTATGTAATTGCCAGCAATTAAATTTTGTAAATAGATTTGATTTTCTGGACCGGCCAACTTAATACTCTTTATTAGTCTTGTGTACGGATCAAAAATCTCAATTCTATAAATCTTAAGTAAGTCAATATCATTAGATTTTATACTAAGATCAAAATAAGTACTGGCAGGGTTTGGACTAATTGTCCAACTAAGCTCTTCATCGTCTTGAAAGATCTTATCCATTTGATCTCCATAAACGATTATTTCACCTTGGTACATAGGTGAATTGCCACAAGAATTGAATGTCGTAACATAAAAATAAGCACCTCCCTCTTCAAATGAATAAAATCTACCTGTCTGTCCTTCGGACCATACTGTATTAACAGAGCCAGAAGAACTCCAATTTGCATCCCAGAAATTGGCACCTGGATAGCCTATTAATACAATGTCTTGGTAACTGTAAATGCCCATAGGTTCTGGGGGAAATCCGCTTGGATAAGTTGATGGAGCACCTGGTACCCCTGACCAAAAATCTTTTTGCATGATAATTTGATAAAGCCCACAACTAAAGTTTAGGGTGAATTCCACATTTACACTTCCATTTGTAAGGTTACTTGCCTGAGCAGAAGTTCCTGTGCCCTGAGCTCTTATATTACCATTTTGTTTGATTACCCAGCTAATACTTGATCCATATGGTTGATCCTGAATATAATATGAACCTGAACCGTTGCAAGTCAAGGCTGTCCCAGAGATAGAAGATGGATTAATAATGGTGATAGTAGACCTTCTAACGATTACATTAGTTGTCCAAGTTTTTCGAATTCTTATAGCAGGTCTTGTAGTATATTCACCCACAATTAAACCTTCATTTGGAATTTCGAAATTGTAATCAAAGTAAGCTATGGAACTTGTTCCTGTATATCTGTATTTCCAACCTTCCTCAGAATCATAGTCGATTATCTCAAAATCATCTCTGAGAATAATGTCATCACCAGGATAATATAGAAGCTCAATATATGTCAATGGAGGCGTGAAGTCTAAATTATCCCATCTTCTAATATAATACTCTCCATTGGTTTCAAGGCCAGTTATCATTACCACATCATACATGTGATATATAAATTTTCCTCCAGGATAACAACCTACTGGAACATCGACATTTGGGATTATAACATCTAAAGCAAAAAGACCTTTAGGTAATAGAACTAGTAAGAGAAGAAAAACTCCTTTCATATCTTAAATGTTAAGATTTATAATTCCCTATTTGAACTTGAATTAAATATTTTTGGCATATTTATTTATAAATAAACAAGTTATAAATAGTTGAAAAATAAATATTCAAACTATTCCAAGAACTTTAAGGTTATTAATAAATATCATGTTTGTAAAATGTGATTGTCAATTAGAAATAACTTTGTAAGCCTAAAGAAAAATTTAATTCTAGATAGCTCAGTTTATAATTATTATTTCCAAGAGTATTTTCTTTTGTTTTCACTAATGAAACAATTGGTTCAAGTGCAGTTCTTTCATTGAGAAAGATTGAATAGCCTAGATTCACCTTTCCTCTGTATATATTCCATTTATCATCACTTGTTTTTTTCACGCCATATCCCAAACCGGTTTCAGCAAAGAACCCTTGATAAATATAATATCTTATTAAAGGTGTAATTAAAAATGAATTTGCTCTATATGAACTTCCATCAATTAAGTACTTTTGAATGGTAAATAAAGAATTAATCTGGAAGCCGAGGGCTAGTCTGTTAAAAATAAAATATCCTAAGTCTGGTGATAGTTCAAAAGTTGTTAATCTGTTAGATACAGTAATATTATCATGGTCAATATCAGTAGCTTTTATATTAAAGCTAATTATTCCTCCCACGAAGTAGTTATGTTTTACAACTGGTAACTCTTTTTGACCAAACCCACATAAGCTATTAACAAGACTCAAAATACAAATAATAAATACTTTTTTCATGCCTAATATGATTTGTAAAATGATTTCTTTAGAAAGTGGTACTATTTCTTTGATTCGACAACCCTAATTTCAATAATAAAAATGATTTTTGCAAATTTTTTATAGTAAGAATTCCCCTTACACCTAACGTTCGGCGGTATGTGGCGTTGGCGCAGAGTCGCGGTGGCGCGTGTTT
>CALBTS010000121.1 GCA_937968035.1 uncultured Methanomethylovorans sp. | reverse complement strand
ACGATCCGGTGGATTTATTGTATGTGAATACTGGATTAAGAAATCCACTAATAAAAAAGTATACACTTACACCCACCTGGGAGCTCTGTCGAGTGATGACCTAATTGAATTGATTTCTGATATTTTACAATGTGAATCGCCCCACATAGCAACTGCTATACACAAAACACAAAAAAAGACCAAGGAATTAGAAGAACAGTTAACAAATGTATCAAAGGAACTTGACAACAAGAATAAGATAATCTTGGACAAGTGTGAGAAATGCTTGGAAGACAAAGAGATCTGCAGAAAGAGAACGTGTCCACTATGGATAATATCACCGAGAGGACCGCTTAGACACAGAATGTAGGTGAAATATGTTTGGACGAACACCAGGACTACCAGTAATGATAACCTCAAGAAATCTTGAAGGTGTATGGGATCAGGCAATCCGCATGATCTGGACTTCAGGAGATAAAGTACTCGACCAGCGAGGAAATAAAATACGGGAAATATTGAATTTAACACTCCATATCACAGGCCACCACAACGACTATCCAAAAGACTGTCCATGTGGTGTCAGATATGGATTGGACTTTACCACGGGTTTGATTAACACAGAATGTGCCATGGCTAAAGCAAAAGAATTTGACTATTCTTACGGAGAAAGGATCAGGCGAAGCAATGCTCTGGACAACGTAATAGCAATCTTGCGCAGTGAACCCAGTTCAAGAACATGTGTATTACCAGTGTTCAACGCAGCAGATACTGGATTTGCGTGGGCAAGAGCAGCCAAAGTTGAAACACCACTGAATAAAGAGGTCCCATGCGTGGTGACATCTAAAGTCATACTCAGAAATGGACTTCTCCACATGGTTCTTGACATGAGATCTAACGATGTGCTCACTGCAATGCCTTCTGATATATACGGATTCAGAGAACTGCAGCAGTACATCGCTAATCAAGCCGGTGTAAAAACAGGCTCCTTCACCCACACGGTGATGTCAGCACACATCATTGAAGAGAACGGAACAGACTTTATGGAAAAATACATGAAAAGGTGATAAAATGGCAAAAATCAGCAAAGAAACTATTATAAAGAAACTTGAAACAATCGGCTATGAACAACATGCAGCAAACAAGAACCTGTATCTGCTTTCAATAGATGGCAAGCAGTATGGAGTTGACCTGAAGGGAAGAGAACCCGATATTTTTAGAATAGAAGATGGAAAAGAACGGATCCCCGATCTTAACGATGAAATTGTACTGAACACTATCCAAGTACTAAACATTGAAAAGCCAAAAGCAAAGCCAGTAAATCTTCAAGCCGAGCAAGAGTACTGCAACGCCACACCAGAAGTAAGCGAAGATGAGACAAGTACAGAGCTCCCACAAGAAGAGGAACTTGTCCATGAAGAAGAAATTCCCCCCTCTGGGAGCTCTGTCGGTGATGAACCCTATCACGATGAGTACCTGAACGAAGATCCCATGGAAGTCATTGAACCTGAAGTAGAAGAACCTGAGACAAAAAAAACTAAACCCGCTCCGGGTATTCAGGAAGGTGTTACAATATTTGGATGTATTCAAGACCTTGATCTTCAATTGGCTGAAGCGGGTAAAATCAAAATAGGTAAGAAAAGACCACCAAAGCCAGGTCAAAAAGCAAGTGACTTCAGAGCACCAATGAAACTGGATCATTTCGTTGTAACCACAACTGAATTTGATTCACAGACCGGAGATTTAATCGAAGACAAAAAGATCATGGATAAAATCGGAAACGACTGCAGACTACTGAAGATATGCCTTCCATACGATGACATCAATCTCAACTTCCAGTCAAGCTATGCAAGATACACAAAGACCAAGTGCCTATGTCGTGGAGATGGAAAGACAGCAAGAACCGACGACGGGAAGATCATAATATGCAATCCGAAAGAATGCCAGTTCGCACAAGAAAAACAGTGCAAACCCACTGGAATCCTCTCTGTTATCTTAGAAGATGCGCCAAGTATCGGTGGAGTGTTCAAGTTCAGGACAACCTCATGGAACTCGATAAGAAACATCTACAGTTCCCTGCATTTCATTACGAGCAAGATTACGGGTGGTGTCCTAGCAGGTATACCTTTAAATATGGTTTTAATCCCGAAAACAGTCCAGATCCCCGGAGGGAAAGGTACCACAGAGATTTATATGGTTAACCTTGAAATCCCACAGTCAATGTCAAAGATGAGGGAACTTGCAAGAGAAGAAGCAAGACTCAGAGCGGAGACATTGCTTGACATCAGGCAGATTGAAGCCAACGCTGCAAAGCAACTTGCAATGCACACACCTTCCCCAGAAGAAGTGAAAGAAATAACCGAAGAGTTCTACCCGGAGTTGCACGAAAAAGCAGAGGCATGAGGTGAAACCATGAGCATGGAAGGACTAAAATTCATATTGGGAACAATATCCGAAACATTAAACGCAATAAAAGAGGACATGAAAAGTTGTGACGAGTTTCCAGACAATGTAACAGAACGAAGTGTAAGCACATTCCAAACGAAAACAGGTGAGTTCAGGGAAGTATCTATAATTATCAAACAAAAGGGAGACAAAACATGAACAAACAAAGCATATCAGTAGGACTTTTAATAGTCCTTGTATCGATTACAGCAATGTCTTCATCGGGATGCCTATACAGAATAGATACCGGTGAAGCTGGAATCTACACTTCTGCCGGAGGTGAGAAAAGTATTGAAACCGATGTAGGGTGGCACACAATGTTCCCAGTATTGTCAAACGTAAAAGTATACAAAGTAATCAACAACAACATCTACTTCCCAAATGATTACCTACTCTTACAAGAAAAGTTTGCAGGTGACACCCAAACAGGAGCAATTGGGATGGATATACGGGCAGCCGATGACAAAGTAGTAGACACATCTGCTAAAATGACATACCGCATCACTGATCTGAAACAATATGGGATATTAAACACCAATCCCCAACAACAGTTACAAGACGAAATGG
>CALBTS010000120.1 GCA_937968035.1 uncultured Methanomethylovorans sp. | reverse complement strand
AACCCAACTCCACAAATCAGAATACTTTAAGATTCTGAAAAGTCTCTGATCCTGTGGCTTGCGGTACTGCCCCGCTCCGGATATAATGTCCGCAATGTTCATTCCGAAGGAGGTCTTCAACTACCTCTCAAAAGAGGAGATCAGGAATGCCATTACCGAGTTTATGGGGCAATAGCTATTTCCCTGGCGAAATTCTGAACTAAGAACACAGGATTTAACTCTCCTGTGTTCCCAAAAGCACTGCACTCTTGTTCCCAAATTTCCTGCACCTAATTTGTACGAAATCACTGTGTTTATTTGTCGTGGTTACTGTGGTCATTGTCTTCACAATCAGCATCACTTTTTTTGTTGACAGCAATGCGTAAGCCTGGGCGAATTATCACAAATGCCTGTCCAACTCTGTCGTTGGTATACGGCATCTCGAGATATTCCTGTAGGAACTTTTCACCGGGATCGAGCTCCCGTTCTTCAGCGCTTTTCTCAGTCTTTTCTTCATTTTTCATAATGCAAATGGTTTTAATAGGTTAAACAATCTGCATTCCGATAAACGTGAGAAGGGAGATCCAAACCTTTGTTTTTGGCCCTAATCGCCCGCATTGTTTTTCCACCGTGGCCGGTTGAGGCTCGGTTGGCTCCGTCCCGCTTCATGCGGGAACGGACTCGGAATGCAATACAAAAATAGTGTTTTTCTTTATTGTTGGAGCAAAGAGAACTCAGTATTATATTTGATTAAGGCCTCATTGAGATCCTGCCTGGAAAAGCCACCCTGACTAGGCTGGCATGAGAACAGAGTCAGGATTTCTCCCTGTAGATCTCCGTTTCGCAATCCAGACATTTCCATGCTGGGTCATCACCCGTGATGCAGCAACCTCCCAGAACTTTCCTGCCAGCAAGAATAGCAGCATTCAACTGGTCAGAAAAAACCGGCACGTTGTACACTATATTGGCAACTCTTGCTGAGATTGCGTTTCAAAAAGTGTGTCTGACATAATCATTAGTAAAGTCTTCAAATTTGGTTTTGTATTATGAATAGATAATTTAAAATCAAACAAGAATCTTATACTAAACAAGGAATAGCTAAACGAATATAATCTCTGAGTATGATAGTTGCAAGAATCTATTCTGCATAATTTCCTCGTTGGAGATTTTTTTATGACAATTTGCGTTACATCTGTTGGGTCCTCTCAATTGTTCTTGGAGTGTAATCTTAACACATTGAAAAACATCACTATAGGTGCAGTTTCTTAGATTATGGATATGGAATCAATGTTGGAGAATCAAATTTAGTTGTTCATACAGTAGCAGGTGCTATTCATACAGCCAGAACCAGCATACATACAATCTTTAGGAATTTGAATACTGCGAGACCATTTGGTGCTGCAATATCGTTTAGGTAGAACCGTTTGTACAATAGTGAATTGCAAGATCGCCACCTAATAAGCCGAAAAATATCTTATTACAATTATTTTAACTAAAAACATATAAGAAATCATTGAATGATTTCTGGTTGACTATCGCTGATCATAGGTATACTAATCTTCAATAAGATTATTAACAAATTATAAAACTTAGACTAAACTAACAGAACAATGAAAGCAAATGTTATTTTATTAGCAGTCACTACGGCATTCTTAATGGCTTCATGTGGAGTCGGAAATAAAGAGTTGCTAGTTAAGAACGATTCGAATGAATTCTCGGGTGCCTTAAGAGACTATTTGGAATTAGTTGATGGCAGCTATTCAATTTCTGATGCAGGTTATGATGTCATCATGACAGCAAAGTTCAAGGTGCTCAAGCCTATTGAAGAAGGAACTGCATTTAATTCAATTCGTGCTGAGGTACTTGATGAAGGCGGAATGCCTATTCCTGGCGCCAATACTTTTGTGATCGCAAAAGATGGCTGGACAAAAACAGAATCCGAGAATGCAAAAATTGATAATGCATTGACTGACGGAGAAGGCGAAGTGAGTGTTCAATTTAAGTATGATACTTATTCCACTGGAGGAGGCTCACTTGGAGATAAGGATTTTATGAAATCTGCAAAAAAGAAAGCCTACTCTTTTAGAATTATCTCTTCAGAAATTGAGAAAGAGACGTCTGAACAAACAGCCGCGAGTCAATCCGAAAGCACGAATTATTCAACAGAAAGTGCAGCGACTTCTTCCTCTGCAGGAGACAAAAGCTGGGATGCACTACTTGTTTCATACGAAAAGTATATAGATCAGTATATTACATTGTTTAAAAAGGCCAACGCCGGAGATATATCGGCCATGTCAGAGTACCCATCCATGATGGCAAAAGCAAATGATCTTCAGGAAAAACTCATAAATGCGAGTGATGATATGTCAATTGCACAGATGAATAAATTCACCAAACTTCAAACTAAGATGTTAAACGCAATTGGTGAAATGTCGACTGATCTTGATGCCGGTTTGGATGATATGACTGATGCACTGGATGATATCGAATGGTAGTAGTGCTATCCTATCATCATACGTTATTTATGGTTCATTTAATGCGGCGGGTATTCGGTTTCTTATTGGCATGCAGATTCTAATGGATAAATCTCGCGAAATAGATTTTTCATAACAGTCTGCTTGATGAAATACCAGGTAATTCCCTACTCGTACTTAAACTACTTAAGTTTCATAAACAAGTTAATAGATAATCTGAATTTTTATGACTGATCAGAAGCAAAAACTGTAATATGAAAACAATACCTGTATTTTTAGCCGGACTTATTATAATAAATGTTGCAAGTCTAGCGGCACAGGATAATCCATCCTGGATGGAATTATCCTTCAAGAACTACACAATTAAGTATCCTTCAAACACAAAGCTGGAGAAAAATAGCCAGGAAGGTAGTTTTACTATTTACCTGATACCAGAAAAGCTTCCATCTCAGTCTGATAATGTTCTAATGCAGATCAATGAAATTGCGGGTTATATGCTTGATCTGGAATCATATGCTTATCAGTTCGCTGAGGCCTACTTCAATTATTATAATGTGACGATTCTGGAGGATCGGCAAATAAATGTCAACAATCAGCCCTGTCATATTTTCGTCACAGAAAGGGATGACGGCCATGGGGAGGTTGAATATAAAACAAGGGTCTGTATTTGGGTTAAAAATAATTGGGCGTATAACCTGATCTTTTCAGCCAAACCCGAAAGGTACGATGAGCTTTTGCCCATTGCTACCAAAATGGCAGAGAGTCTAACATTCAAAAGGTAATTTAAAAGTTATAGCCGTCGAATATAAAT
>CALBTS010000119.1 GCA_937968035.1 uncultured Methanomethylovorans sp. | reverse complement strand
ACCACCGAGATCTACACTCTTTCCCTACACGACGCTCTTCCGATCTTGACTACTATCTCAGCATATCGCCAGTCATCCTTCCGCTCCTTATATATGACCGTTTTAAAGTCGGGAGTCAGGTACTCCTTAAATGCCTTGTTAGCCTGTGTTTCCAGCTCTAACCTGTCTACAAGGAACAATACCCGCTTTGCGTTGCCGGTACGCAGAAACAGCTTGATAACGGCTGCAGATACCAGCGTTTTGCCTGTGCCTGTAGCCATCTCAAACAAAAATCGTTCATTGCCCTTGCGTACCGAAGCCTGGATAGCCTGAACTGCGGCTATCTGATATTTACGAAGGAAGCGCAGGTTATTACCCTGGATATATAGCTCACGGGTTGATGGCTCTTGATACTCGGGGATCTGGCTATAGTTCGGTTTCTGTGTTAAAACAATGTAATCCGGTTGAATTTTCTCATTGATCAGGCGGTCTGGTTGCGGCTTATAAGCCGAGTAGTTCTTGACAGACTGCTGTGTCGGGAACCGTGTAATAATGGAGGGGTTTGACTTCTCAATGTCCCAGAAATAATGGATATTCCCGTTGGATAAAATGATATACCCGCAGTTCTGTGCCCGCGCATACTTTCGTGCTTGCTCCTTCCCTACCAGCGGATTCTTCTCTTCGGACTTCGCCTCAAGAACAATAAGTGGGAAACCCTTCTCATCCAGTAACAGGTAGTCTACATATCCCTTTGTGACCTTCTCAAAATCATTACCCATTTCATCTGCAGCGGTCTGGGTGATTTTAACATTGTTTTCGAGGATCACAGTTGATGGACCGTCGCCGTCACCAACGAGTTTCCAACCTGCTTCTTCCAGCAGCTTGTTGATTTTGATACGTGCTTGTGCTTCTTTTGCAGGCATATAGAATCGGAAGTAATGTTGACAAATCCGAAACTATAAAATTAAAGAAAAAAGCATTGTAAAATTCTTATATGTCTTTGTTTGGGAAGGACCATGCGCTTGTTCGCTGCAGGGCATAGGATCACCTTATCTCCAGCAAGTACCCTACTTGCCTTTGAAAGAAGCATCCACAACCGGAATACTTCTCTGTTCAATAACATCAATTCGCCTCCAGACCCCTTTCTCTATTTGGGTACTACCGTACATATTAGGTAGGTTTTGCGTGACAGTGGATCTTTTCAGAACTTGCTGTTGCTGGTCGCTGGTGTAAGCGTTGCCAGACTTGTACACTGCCGATATTAAAGAACCTCTGTTTTTTTTCGACTCGATATAATCAGTCGGGGAAGAACTGTGTCAAAACACCCTTGGAAATGCAATTGATGATTGAATTATCATCCATTTCTTTCGTACTATAATTCTAATATAGAGGTGCTTTGACATATTCATCTGATTGATGCCAGGTAGTGATACTTATATAGACCTTTTACACTTTGGGGAAAATGATAGTACTACATTTTGATAGTATAGGGTCAACTTCAAAATCTGCAGACTTCCCCTACCAGTTTGTTTTAACTGCATCTATATGTGACTATTATTTACGTGGGAATGTTGAACTTTTTAATCCTCAAATAGGATATGCATGTGCATCCTGTTGCACCTCCTAATAGAAATATCCCATACAAATACTTTATATCATCCCCTTCATTAACTATATCAACCTTGTGTATGGATTTTGATGTTTGGGGGAATGAATAGATATATGATAGCTTGGATTATATTTAAATCAAGTTATAAAGTATGAATAAAGTGGGTATTTTTATAGATTCTTCAGCAAATGAGAAATGTGTTAAATATATGATATCATGAAACTTAAAGACTTTATTAAAGAAACTCTCAAAGAGATTGCGGAGGGTGTTGTGGAAGCACAGAACGAAACTAAGGACACTGGTGCAATTATCAATCCATCAGCATTTGTTACAGGTCCTCATGGAGACAAATATTTTTATCATAGCGGGACAAGGCACGTTGAAGATATTGAGATAAATGTTGCAGTATCTGTATCAGAAATGGATGGTGAAAAAACCGGAATTGGGGTTGTTTCTGGGTTTATAAGCGGAGGTATTGGAAATAATACTGAATCACATAATAGCACTGTTAGTACTATTAAGTTAAAGATCCCAGTTGCCCTCCCTGTCGTTGAAATACCAAATAGTCCTGCACCTCGTGGAGTTTTTTAATAAAAAGCTGTATTCCTTGGTTTTAGCTATGCGAAACTGCAGTTTTCTATGCAGCTCTCTCTCCTACCAGCCAATAGATCTAACTCGCAAGAAAAACAGTAAAAATTAGGTTTACTCTGGAATTACCTTCTTCTTAAAAGTAATAGTAATAGAATTTCAACAATGAAAACAGCACTACGTACCATTATTGAGAATGCCACAGTAAGTATCATTGAAACAATATCCAAAGGTGTTCTAATAAAGAATCGTTTTATTTTAACTGCAGGTCATTGCGTGAATCTTGATCTTGATGGGTACATGGATGCAGCTTCTGCTGAAGACTATTCTGTGGGTATTAATTCGTATATGGGGACATTCAGAGCAACACCTATAGCTATTGAACCAATAAATGATATTGCTATACTGGGAGCTTTGGATGATCAGGAATTTGAAGATGAATTCGAGTTGTATGAAGATTTTTGCCACAGATCCAAACCAATAAAGGTATCGAAGGATGTACTTAAAGTAGGGGAAAGAATTACGGTTTATGTTTTTACGCATGAATTAAACTGGGTATCTGGATTTGCATATATAAGTTCCCCAAATTCTAATACTCTAATTCTTGAAATGAACGAACCTATTAAAAAAGGGACTTCGGGAAGTGGTGTATATAATGAAAATGGAGAAATTGTTGGTATTTTTAAACAAGCTTCCCCAGATTCAAATATAGGATTGGCTTCGCGCCCTCGTTTGACTTTACCTGTATGGGTCGCTCGCCAAATCTAACACGCTTTCATATACAAAGGATTTGACTACCTCTCGCCGGAGCAAACTAACCACCCTGCACCGGCGGAAATTGAGCACATTCTCACAATTAGCTTATACGAGGATCGCAGCGAGACAAGCCTCGGATTAGAGTTCCGAGGCTTTTCAGTAAAATCACTTCTGTTTATCAAGCCAGCTGTTATTTTAGTTCTGTAATAAAATAAATAGGATTATTTTTAGTCAATAGTTGAATAACTTAGTATTATGGATTGCAGCAAAGAAATGAAACCACCGCGTTCAGGATACAAAGCGCAAGGCTGGATTAAGCTATTTATTAGCGT
>CALBTS010000118.1 GCA_937968035.1 uncultured Methanomethylovorans sp. | reverse complement strand
CCCTCATTGCGGGTATGTGAAAATAGCCATTTACGGGTATCTTCACTGCTGTACATTGCTGCTGCAGTGGTCTGCAGTTCTCTAAATTGGTTCATGTTCTTTTGCCTCCTAGTGTGAGGATCCTCCAGGATAGCCAGAACCTTACAAAAACAATATATTCCAAGAGTGACATATTCCACAAGTGCGAGTCGTGGATCTTTGTAAGCTTCGGTTTCCAGGGATTCACCCTTCTTCTTATTCTTTGTCATTCTCCATGATGGGAGTGATAACGATCTTGCCTTCAACATCGGTCAAGTCTACCGATTTACAGCCTTTCATGTGAAGTTTATCCCGTAAAAAAGAAGGAATGCTCACTAAAAGCCTGCCTTCGCTTTTGTATATTTTTCTTTCAACCATTGTTACGCCTTGTCATCATGTGTTATACATTAGTTATACATTAGTTATACATTAGTTATACAAGTATTTATAACTTATGGTTACACATTGGTTATACATAAGGTTAGAGAGAGCAAAGAAAACAGCATTCCGACTTCCACAACGCACGCTTGATATACTAGATAAGATGGTTGAAGAAGGTAAAGCAAGAACAAGAACAGACGTGCTTATTTTAGCGGTCGATACCTCCGAGAACATGGTTTTATCAGAATGCAGCAATCTTGGTGAAAGGGTTGCAGACCTTGAAAAAAAACTCTTTGTATTGGGGGAAACGATAAGTGTCCTAGTGGACGACAGGAAAATAAAAGAAAAATCAGAACGTAAATAAACCAAACGTGTCATATTATGGCAGGGCACTGTATAACATCCCAGAATAGAATAACAAATTTTATATCCTACCATTGTAGACCTCAATAGGGAGTAAAATTATGGGATTGTTCGATTTTCTAAAGAAAAAAGACACGAATAATATCACACAAAAAGAAAGCAATGATTTCCATATATCTTTGTTAAAAAAAGACATTGCTGATGATCATCAAAAAGAAAAAACATCCGTTGAAGATTCAATAAACCAAGTGAAAGAGAAATACGCTTCATTAGAATCGATTTTTGTAAGCACATCTCCTAATTGCCCCCATTGCAAGATCGAACTAGAGAAGATGCCTGGAAGGACAAAAACCTGTCCACATTGTCAAAATCAAATAATAGTACGCACATCCTCCGTTACACATGACAAAGTCCTTCTCCAAAACGAAAATGTTGCTAATATAGAAAAATTATGGACTGAATATAGATACTCTATCAAGTGGATGAAAAAATTGAACCAACAATATGATGTAAGGTCTTCTGTTTTTAGCAAGAAAACCACCGAATTGACCACAAAGTTCGGATCTGATCCAAACCAGCTGGATGTAATATGGAGAATTTTTAAAGATCTTGCCATAAAAAAGATTGGTAAAAAACCAGTAAACTACGGGGAACTTAGTAGACTCTACTTCGATGAAGCCTTGTTCTTATATGAAACTGATAAACCTTTCTTCAAGGCTCTTCAGGAATCAAATAGAATGACTTTAATGAATTACCAGCAACGCGGAGTTCATAAAGTGGAAATACCTGCATGTGATGATTCATGTGAACATTGCAGGAAACACGGTTGTAGAACACTCAATGTTAATAGAGCGCTCAGAGACATGCCTATACCCCGGAAAGATTGTACCCATGAACTTATAAAAGGCAAGCCCGGATGGTGTCGATGTAGTTATATGTGTTCCATATAAAGTTGAGAATGAGAAGCAAGTGCATCCACCCCGCAGCATAACCAGCGTACCTTTTCACTTAAAATCGCTTCGAATCTTATTCGAATTAAAGAAATGCTGTTATTTTGATAAACGTGTGTTAGCGACCACATAATGTGGAAGACCTATTAATAAGATTATTTCTAATCCGTTTCAAAAGGAAGCAAATTAACTTTTCCACACCTCAAAAAAAATAACAAAATTTATATGCCATCCACCCCCCTTTATTTTTGTAACGGATAGTGATGTAAGTGGGAAAACTATTGAAAGGTATATTGGTAGTAATGGTGTTATTTACATTTGCCGCACTTTTAAGTGAGCCCCCTGTGGAGAACAATGCACCTACAGAGACAGAACACACGTCTTTACAACAGGATTCTGATGCTACGAGTAAGGATACCAGTTCAGGAGAATCTAACGTATCATATGCTGCACCCCCCGAATCAGATAAGTCTGATTCTGTGACCGAACGGGAAAAAGGTGAAGATCCTAAGTCTGAGGATCGTTCAATCGATGATTCTACGTCCACATCTGATATTGTGCAATTCTCTGACACTATTCAAGAAGAAATTGAGGATAATACTCTATCTGATGTTGAAGTAACATATAATGAGTACTATAGGGTCTTAGTTGTCAAACTCATCAAAGAACAATCACTTAGTCCAGAATCATTTAGACGTGCGATATTCCTTGATACCATGGATGTTATGGTTATTGCAGTCGAACACAAGGATTTGATTGATGAAGTTCAGATTACAGGCTGGGCTAATATGATAGGTACAGATGGTAACTCCGAACTCATGAAAGTGTATAAAGCTGACAGATCAATGCCAGGTGCAGATAGTATCAACTGGGAAAACTTGAAAGGTTATCCTGACATGCTGGAGGCAATTGATAATAATTTTG
>CALBTS010000117.1 GCA_937968035.1 uncultured Methanomethylovorans sp. | reverse complement strand
AGTGTCTTTGCTCCGATCGATCGTTTCATGGTTTAATGTTCTTTCAGATGATATAAAATGGTTTTTGAGCCAAATCCGAATGTTTTTCTATCGAGCCTTTTGATCAGAAGGTGCAAAACACTCTGCTGGCCTGGTAGAGATCTTGGTAATAAAATGTAGTGTTGTATCCTGTTTTTTATCAAAAAGTGAGAGGAAAAAGTCCTCTCAAAAGCAACTTAAGGCTCATTATACAACATATATTTATACGTAAATTATCAGATGGGAACTATATCTGTAGGGTCATAGGCTAAAATTTTATAGTGAGCATTGAATTTTAAGAAAAGAGAAAACTGAGGTAAATCATGAAAGTAATAGCAATAAACGGAAGTCCAAGAAAGAAATGGAACACAGCAACTCTGCTTGAAAAAGCTCTTGAAGGTGCAGCTTCGGAAGGTGCAGAAACAGAGATAATTCATCTCTATGACCTGAATTTTAAAGGATGTACAAGTTGTTTTGCCTGTAAATTAAAAAATGGAAAAAGCTATGGGAAATGTGCAATGAAGGATGAACTGACACCGGTGTTGGAAAAACTGAAAAATTCCGATGCTGTAATACTTGGATCACCCATATACCTTGGAAATTTGACAGGCGAAATGAGATCATTTATGGAGCGGTATATATTTCCATATCTGGTTTACTCTGCTAACCCAGTAACACTATATCCAAAGAATATCTCTGTTGGGTACATTTACACGATGGGTTCAAAGGAAGAACACTTTGAATTTTTTGGATTTAATAAAGTAATTGAAGTAAATGAAGTAATTGCAACGAAGATCTTCGGATATTCCGAATCACTGTGCAGTACCAATACATATCAGTTCGATGACTATTCAAAGTATGTTGCGGATATTTTTAATCTCAAAGAAAAAGCAAAAATACACGAAGAAGTATTTCCGCAGGACTCTAAGAAAGCCTTTAAGATGGGAGCAGGGTTAGTAAAAAGACAAAGTGCAGAGGCTTCTGATTAACCCTCTATTTTTTAAGGTATCGTAAACTTGAAGTGAAATCTATTCTCCTAATTCCAGCTTTGTCCTTTTCTATAGGGCCTAAAGGACGATTTGCCTTACCCTTAATTTTGCCAGATCTCTTCCCCAAAGGCTTGGATAAAAATCCTATAACTAAAAAGAGTGGGTTTTATCTTACTTCCACCACGCACATAAAAAGCTATACAGAGCCTTTTCAGGAATCATATAAATACTATCCCAGGTCCACACCACAATTTATTTTGGGGAGATCCTTTGAAGCCATATACATGGCAAACATTTCCAGTTCATCGAATGGTATCTGTATCTCTTTTAAGGTGTTCTTCATGTGGAATCCTGCAAGTTCTTCAGCGTAAGAATCTATGGTCTTTTCCCATTCTGCTATAACCCTGGCCTTTTCTTCTTCAGGTATCCCTGTTTTTGAGACGTTGGAGATCATCCACAATGCGAACTCCCTTATGATCAAAAAACCCACAGGACAGGGCTGCAGTCCTATGGAATTACCGGAAGTGTTCACTTTGAACGGATACAGGCCGCATACAATGGGACGCTGATAATAGACGCCGCATCTGTCATGCGGTTTTAAAAAAGAGCAAGGTGTTTCTATTTTGTAAAGAGGGCTTGCAGGCATCTCGCTCTGTATCTTCTTTGCCTTTTCAGGATCTATCTGAGAGAAAGTCCTGTACTCCTCCTCGAATATGTGGATCTGGCCATGCTTGCAGCAATGCGCTTCACATTCCTCAGGACATATGTAATATTGCATTACGCTTTGTATGGTACCATAGTGAATGGCCTTTTTGACAGCTTCTCTCATATCCATAAATGATCGTTACCAATTTTGTGTTTTTGAGGATCGTGCCTATATAAGGCGTCTGATAAACTCAATAAGTTGAATATATAGGTTTTCCCGGAAAGAAAGTGTATTCCAGAGCTACTGCCTTTCCTAAAGGTCCTCACAAGCATTTTTAAATATTGTCTTGTTTCAATTTGATTGAGACCAATTGCTTCCTACTATTGAAAAAGTTCCTGTAGGACAGATAGCAAGCCACATAGGAAGAAATGGAAGTGGTCGAAAGCAACATGAAAGTGACCATGATCTGATATTTTATTGCCTCTATGGGAGATATCCCCGCAAGTATCAATCCCGTCATCATTCCTGGCAGTGATACGATCCCTAATGTTCTTGCAGAGTCGATAGTTGGGATCATGCCTGTTTTTATCGCATCCCTTATTATTCCTATAGAAGAAGTCAGGATATCTGCACCCAGAGACAATTTTGTTTCCACTTCCTCTCTCTTGTTCTTGAAATCAGACAGCATCTGCTTATAGCATACTCCCAGTGCAACCATAGAATTGCTGATGATCATACCGCCTACAGGAATTATCTGGTATGGCTCATATGCTATTGTTCCCGAGAATACAAGTGTTGAAAGGGTCAGCACAGTGCCTGTTGCAATGGCACCGAAAGATATTTCCAGTATTTTATTAATGCCCTTCCCTCTTTTGGAAGCATTGTACGCAGCGTTGAATGTCATGAAAAGGAGAAGAAGGGTTGTAAAAAGAGGGCTTTCAAGACCAAATATGTATTCGAGGATGTATCCCACAATGACAAGCTGGACCACAGCCCTTGCCACACTGACCAGTGTTTCCTTCTCAAGACCCAGTTTTTGTGAATATGAGAGATAAAGCGACACCAGCACAAGGGAAGAAGCAATGAGCA
>CALBTS010000116.1 GCA_937968035.1 uncultured Methanomethylovorans sp. | reverse complement strand
ACCACCGAGATCTACACTCTTTCCCTACACGACGCTCTTCCGATCTGGTGAAAAGTGAGAGCTGTTGTAAGCGAAACGGACTGACGCCCAAATTGAAATAATAGCAAAAAAGGTGCGGTGATAAGCCGCACCTTTCTTTCTCCGTGAAGGCAGATACGCACTGTTCACTGCGTCCCCACTTCTTCCCTGCTTGCATAGCGGATTAATCAGCAGACTTAATGAGTTTCTACGCCTCAGCAAAAACAGCCAGAGACCGTAGAATTAAATGGAACACCAGATTTATCTGGTATATTAAGCTACAATTCAGTGAGAAACGCATCAACCTCTGTCAAATTCCGGATAAATCCAGAGCTCCCACCGCATGAATAAAAAGACCGTAGCACATAGTAGCAAATTGTCCTTCCGTCACACGCACTTCATGATGTTCAATGAAACCCCGCCAGGGGCGAGATACTTTAGCCTGGGACGTAAGTACCAGGTATGCTGTCAGTTAAAGCCTCCAAACTCCGTTAGGGATGGCACTATTATTGAATGAGACCTGTTTGGCGTCACTCCTTGCCGGGCTCTTTTTCATAACTGCATATTTTCCAGGGGTTAACGCCCCTGGCCATAATAATTTATCCCTATCGGGATTTATGTGATGCACTTATGTTGACTTCCAGATAGCATTGAAGGTTGAATTATTCCATGGCCTAATTCTATGTGCCGGGTTATGTGCAACGGTCTCAAATAGCCTTTGTGATCTGCAACCTAAGCAGCCTGGAAGAGATTACGGAAATAGTATCCAGGTGCAAGCGCGGGTTCTACCAGATAGTGGAGCCGGTTACCGGTGCCCTGCCCTTTGGCGATCCCAGAATGAATAACGCCATTTGGCCCGGATTTTCTGATCTGATAATCAGTATATGAGGAATTCATATGTCTTACAATGAAGTACTAAGAAAAGCGCCTCCTTTCTTAAAAAAGCGCTTTTCGTCATTAAGGGAGTATGTTTCTGCGCTCCTATACAATCATGCGCGTAGTGTGATTGACTATGAAAATGCGTATTGGGACAAAGAAAATAACGCCAAAAGAGCAAAGGTAATTGATCAGGCTACTCTGGCGTATTTCATAGTTTTGCAAAAAACCCTCTATGAGAGAACAACAGAGGCTAGCAAAGAAACTGTTAATTGCTTCAAAGAATTAGATATCCCCGTATTCGTTATTGGTTCAGCCAAGTTCCATGAAAACAGTGAAGATGTGCTAAGGGGAAAAGTGCTGGCAGAAGCATTAAGCGAATGCATTACAGATGAAAATATAAAGCGTATCGTGAATGAAGAAAAGTATGCCCAAGATATAGTAGCTCACTTCAAGGAGGAGTTCTTGAAACTTGGTTATATGTTCGATCAAGCACAAACTCAAAAAGACCTTCTTGATTTCTTTGGTACCTACCATGCTGAGTTGGGCTCTTTTGGGAGATATGTAAACCAGACTTTTGAAGCCTACGCCCTGGCCCAAACGATAAAGTGGTATATGGTTCGTAATTGGAAGGTAACTTGTGTAAACCCCAAGGGTGGCCAGTTCAAGCTAAAGTTTAGCACTCGTGGCAAGCCTGTTAATTTTAGTTTCTTTATCTTGAAGCATAAGAGGCAGTCCATTCATATCAGACATCAGTTTAGAGTTGGCATTCGGCATAACTACTCAAGCTCTGCAAATATCAATCTGGATGTTGCTGTTTATAAAGAAAAAGATTTGAAAGGCTTCACTTCTGATGATTTTCTTCCCAATAGCGACCTAATCAGTTTTGGCGAAGCAAAACATATGAGCGCATACGCAGAATTGATGGCAAATTTCATAGGAATGGTACACGAGCTGATGCCTGAGAATTTGAACAACGTAAGAAACAAAGATGGATTCCACCCTGCGGAGCATATCCCTCCGTTTATGATTGTAAGCGGGATATTATTCCACACAGCCAAAGAGTTAAAACGCTCAATAATAGACCGGGGCTATGATATTGATATTTATGACTATAGAAACAAGATATGCCCTGATCAACCACCCCCTCCATGATAGATAGTATAGTATAGGAGTCCGGTATGTATGATATATTTATAACTGAGAAAGAGCTTTTAGGAAAAACCTATGAGCTTTGGAAAAAGCAACAGGCTTCTCCGGCCATAATTCAGTTCGCTATCTTTGATGATAATGATGTTGTTCTGAAGTGCCAAATATCGTTTACACAATGCATGTATGGTTCTGATTCTAACTACTTATACGATTATGCTGATGTAGATATTGTAATAGCAGAATCCATGTTCAAACATCTTAGGCGAAACCTGATAACCTTACAGAATCAAGAGAAAATGAAGGATATAAAGCTGGAGAAGAAGCTTGCTGCCTTCGATGCCAAAGTGTTAAGAGACAAGGCAAAAAAGAAGGGTAAATAATCTGGCAAGTTGCCCACATAGCGGCATAAAACCAATTTCGTGGAGTCACGAAAATGGCAGGCAAGGTTTGAGGGGGAGATCTGAAGTGCACACAATCGCTATAGATGCAACAGACGAGACGTCCTTAGCAACGATGGTTGGGGTAGGAGTTCCGAGCTCCTGCTCGGAAAGGTTTGCCAGCAGATCGGAAGAGCGTCGTGTAGGGAAAGAGAGTAGATCTCGGTGGTC
>CALBTS010000115.1 GCA_937968035.1 uncultured Methanomethylovorans sp. | reverse complement strand
AATAGACATTATATCGATTTTACATATCTTGGATTGAGATCTCTTTCCAAGGACGGAATCTCAGTCGAAAGTTGTGCAATCCACAGGCAATAGCCATAACCAAATCAGTAAAACCTTTGAGCCAGTTTCGGCATTTGTCTTTAACAATTCTGTACCTTTTGACGCCGCTTATAACATGCTCTATTCTGATTCTTATTTTTGAAATACCACGATTTACAACTTTCTGTTCAATAGTTAAATTTTTGCCTCTTGGCTTTTTAGCTGGTTGCAGAATTAGAATATTTTCAGCAGAAAAACCTTGAAAACCATTATCCTGCAACAGGATACTACCTTTTGGCAATAGGTACCCGGACGCATCTGCAATTTTTTTGTCATGCTTTTTTCCTTCCACTGTCGGTGTTAAGAAAATGACTTCACAGTTTGAGTTCGCAAGTACATTATTTTTCACTGTATGAGTTTTCTTTTTTCCACTGTAATGTTCTTTTTGTTTTGCATTGTTTTTTGGGCGCTGGATCATTCGCTCAGTACCATCATGTGCGTAAAGCGAAGCTTTCTTCTCATCAAGCTCTTGCATATCACGACTGGGCAACGCTTTTTTTTATCCAGAGCAGATGATAGGATTGCCATGAGGTAATGAATCCACAAATTTGCTTTCGGCTGGGAGATCCCAAACAGTTGTCCATGCATAGCTTGAGTTGCATATTGTTTCATGTAGGTCAGAATAAAAAAGAGCTGATCTGCAATACTTGAAAACGGTGAATTTTTGTAAATAATTGGTTTATTGACCCTTTCTTTTCCTTCTAAAGTTTGATTGGACTCAAGAAGAGCTTCTTCAAACGACCGCAGAAGAGCATTGAATTCGTCCAATGTATATCCTGTCATAGAGAGTAGTTCGGTTGGCTTACATGCAATTTTTTCAAAATTTATCATAATAGGGGTCAGTATGTTCCGATTTTCTATGGTTTCTTTTGGGTGTCCTAATTTAATTCCATTAAGCATATTAATAATAAAATTAAATTGTTGCAATATTTAAAATCGATATAATGTCTAATTAAAATGTAGCTTAAAAAAAGAGAAAATCGGTCTTGACATGGGGTCCACTTT
>CALBTS010000114.1 GCA_937968035.1 uncultured Methanomethylovorans sp. | reverse complement strand
TGTGAAACTTCGATGAAGACCTGCTACCCCGGACACACTGATTGGAACACTACCGTGTTAACTCTTATGCCATATTAAATAAATGACATCTAAGGCCATTTACAGGCGATTTAATGCACTTACGTCGTGTAGTGAGGGTAAGGTGTTGCCACATTAGAGTAAATGGCTTATATTCAAGCTTATAGGCCCAAACAACAGAATAAGGTTCTATTCCACAAAAATTGGAAACATGATTCTTTTGTTAACCAGGTGCTCTCTGTCGATTTTGCATTCAACATAGTGATGTCCTTTATATGCTGCAAGGGTCTCACAAATCGTTTGGTCCTTATAATTTCCTCCAAAGTCATGCTCAAGTTGATTCGCCTCCTCTGCTTCTTTGCCAGAATTATGGGCTGTCCATATAATTGATTCAAAGCCCTTTTTGTGGTAAGGTCTTCCATTTTCGAAAAGTGCGTATTTAATTCTCCAATTCTTGGGAATGGCTCTTGAATTCTGATAATAAACAGCCTCAATTGAATCTTTCTCCTCAGTTAGGGTACATTGAATTCTAAGACTTGGTACTTCTATTTCCAATGACTTACCGCTAGTATCTAGCTTGACAAAATCAAATGTCTTCAGATATGTTTTCCAATCGAATTCAAACATCCGATAATCTTTATAACCCCTGAAAACATAATAATCCGCTTCACCATTCTCCTGTACTACATTCTTACAGAATTCTGTTTTAATATCCAATATTTCTTTTACATTTCCCCCGACCAATATTCCATTTGGATTAGCCCTCGCTTGTAACTTTGAGGCCAGATCGGTATGTAAGCTTGTTGTTGTAAGTTCTGTGCAACCCGGGATACCATAATGAGACCAGATTACATCATCCTTATAACCTAAATCTATACCTGTCCTGATTCTTAATGGTTTTACTCCATTGCTTGAGAAAATTTCTGCCAAATCAGTAGAAATAAACTGAGTTAAAACAGCTGAAGTATTTAAGGAATTAATTACTGCATCTTGCTCCTTTAGACTTCTGCGTACAAATTGAATAACGATCCCATCACCTTGAAGTCTATGAATGTGCCCACCAAATCCTAATGCAACATGTATCGCTAATGTTAGAATAGTATCCTTGATTTTCCTCACCTGGGGTAATGAATATTTTTCATTTAAATGTGTGGAACCCTTTATATCTGCAAACATTGTGACGCAGTAGTGCTTTTCGAAATCCCAAAAACCTAAGTTGCTGAAGTCAGGATGAGGCCCGATGGAAATCTCCGAAAATGCACTGGGGTTATCTCCAAATAATTGAATCAGTTGTTGGCCGTTAAAATCAATGAGTACTTTATTATTAGCATTTGAGGTGTTATACATTGGAACTTCATTGGGCATTCCCTTTTCAAAGTAATTAGGTAGTTTTTGTTCAAGTGTCAACCCTCTTTTGCTGGCATGAGATGAAGTAACAATGTCTTCTATCCCATGTAAGTAGTTTTCAAATAGTTTCATTTAGAACACTAATAAATAGGTTAACACTAATAATAAGAGCATTTGAATGATATTTAGAATGAGGGCTACTTTAACTCTAAGATGTTTTAATCGCAATCCAGAAGCAAGATAATGTATCTGTTCATCCAGATCACTATTGAGTCCTTCAGCAGACAATTCCTGCATCAGAGCCTTAAATCCAACCAGGGATTTCTTAGCTACATCATTAAAGAACCAAACTGAGCTGCCAGTAGATTTTAAATACGGAATGATTGCTATTATGGTGATTATCATAGAACTTATGGATAACACCATAATGAGTGTAACTAATATTTCAAAAATATTCCTTTCTGAACAGGTTATCATTGCACTTAGGTCACTAAATCCAATAAGTACTCCACTAATAATGAGGGTGTTAATCGCAAGAATAAATGCTCCCTTATTATTAATCCCAGAATAGTATGCGTCAAACCTCTCGATAATTTTAAATTTACTTTGTATGTCCATTTCTGTTCTATTAAGTGTTTGGAATAAACCCATTTACTTTAACGCGAGCCGTTGCGAGTTGCAGACAATTTTCGGCAAGCTGCAGCGTGGTTAGCGAGTGACAAAAGCAAGGCTTCCACAGGAACCCGCAGGGCTTGGCCTTGATGTGTCATGAGCTATTGCTTATTGCAAACACGCGGTTGCCGAATAAAATTGGATGCCGCAGGCGAGCAGTAACCAGCTTGTGAGGGTTGCGATTTGCCTGGTATACCACTGCTTGTAACCTTACCATACCAGCGCAAAGGGAGCAACCCGAACACCGCTTTACCAAGTAAATCCCCAACCTATTTCTTGCCTTTCTTTGTCGGTACCTTATCTCTTTCTGTAACGGTTGTTGCAGGATGGTTCTTAGCATGCTTTTCAGTTACATACTTTCCTGTCTTTGCACTTCTGTGTCTTTCAATGGTTTTTGCCATGACGTAGATTTATATGATTTGACTGCAGACGTGCTCAGGCACTCATCGCCCAAGCATTTCATATCAAATTTCGACTATTCAATAATGCCAGTCAAATGTTTTTATTAACACTAATCCGAATAGTATGAAATTGCGAAATTATAGGGTAGATAGGCTACTGATTTGATTATATAGACATCCATTAATGTTTGTAGATCCACCTTAACAGCCTCAACGGTGTAATAGTTTCCAGCTTTGCAAAAACCAATATCCCTCCTGGCTTTAACTATAAATGGGCAGCGCAACCTCTCTAGGGTATTCCATTCTTTAATGACAAGTATGCTCTCAGTATCAACATACTTGAATAACTCCTCGATATATTTCTTCTTCTCTTCATGATTCATTTTGTAGTCAGTATTCTGATGGCAACAGCGCCACCTTGTCAATCAACCATATTTCTATTCTCTGCAATGGGAAATCAAAGAAATCAAGCTTCCTGCTCCATATCACCCGGTTATCATCAGTATTGGTACAGGTTAACTTCCATGATAGATCCCCTCTAACCTGGGCGAATAACCACTTCTGGAATGATGCTGCCTTAACCTTGGGAATAGACTGAGCTTTCAGGATCTGGTCAAATAACCAGTATGCATTACATTCCTCTCTCAGGAACATACAGCCATCAGTCAAGTAAATTGGAGAGTGTCCAGGGTACAAGTGTTTGTTGTATTCAGTCGTACCCCTGAAATGCTTTAAAGCGTTCCTTATCTTATATGCTTCCATATCCTTGTATGATTTATAGGAAAAAAAAGAGGGGCTGGTGTTAACCAACCCCCCGGGAGATACCTAGCCTACTACCTCTTCAACCGAAACTGGATTTGGATCATAGACATAGGTGTAATTGAGCTTCACCTTTTTCCCCGTGCCGGGAATCACCATAGAATATGGTTCGCACTCAACCCTCCTGATAGTACCAGGCATTGTCTGCCCGATCATAGCTTTTGCAGTCTCAAATGTGAAAGTACACGGTATACGTGTCTTCCTTGCAGTCATGTAAACTCTGCCAGAAGTGTTTGAAACAACTGGCTCCATTCCTCCCTGAACGACAATAGAAATCATTGTACTGCCGTCTTTCTTAATGGTTTTCGCAACATCAACAATTGTTACCATAGCATTATGTTTTTAGTTAATAACCCTACGGGAGTAGTTTCCCGGCTGAATGAGCACCGGGGGGACTTTTATAGGTGGTACCGGCGCTCGGGGGTATAATGAAAAATCTAGACCTGGTCTGAAAAGGCTATTAAGTAATAGTGATGACGCACAATCGTTGTAGGAGAACACAGAAATTGTGTGGTTTTAATGTCCCTTCTTCCCTGATGAATTTTAGCGTCAAGCTCACTCTGCGGGGAGTAGGGGAGTAAAATCGAAGAAACTTTTTCTACTAAATGGTTTTATATGGTCTAATTCTACTCCTCTCTCTCCAAATTGTTTAAAAAGCACCTCCCATCTTCCCTGATTATTAAACAGACACAAAAATGGTGTCGATTAAGACACCCTTCCTACAAACAATTATGAGTTGACGCTATGGTATATTCAAAAAAACTGTCCGAGTTCGAATGAGACTCTGTCATTTTATACCCATATGCTCTTGCATAAAGTGATAACCATGCACGGAATCCTTTCATAGCAACCTGGTAATTGTTTGGGTGCTTTGCGTAAAAATCATCATACACTGACTTCTTATTGTACCTTACGCCAGACTTGAGATTGTTGTCAGCATATGATATAAATTCAGGTGGCGCACTTATTTTCAATGATCTCTCTGCACTATTGATTCTTTGCTTTTTTATACCAACCTTGAGATAATACTTAATACATAATGCCATTACCACATAAAAGTTCTCCCATTCTTCATCAGACCATTCATAAAAGAATCTCACACCATATTTGTCTATCGGCCTGTAGGTTGAGTTGAAAACATCAGATAGTATGAATTCAACTTTCCTCCTGTTTGAGCTTTCGTCATCTCCATCAATTGTATAATTTGTGGTTATGACAATTTTGGGGCTTTTATCGAATTCGATTTCAAATTTGTCCTGATATTTCTTTTCGACAATTGCTCGTTCTGATATTAGTGGGAATAGCTTAGTAAAATCAAATCTGTCAGGTACATCATCGATAACCAAAATTCTGGTATCATAATTAACATTTGATAGAGCGAATCGGTCATTATGATGAAACTTTTTACCATCCTCCGTCACAGTTGGCCTTATCTTTTCAAATGATTTTGTTGTTAAACTCTTACCAGGCCCACCATTTGCGCCTTCACCCCGGTATGGATCCATAAGAATCAATGAGAGGGGATTTGCCGGGTCTTTGTATCTATGGAGAATGTAACCAATAAGAGATGCCAGAGATTCAAAATTATAATTTCCTACTTCCTCATTATCATGGGAGCTGATATCCAATAGGAAATTCCTAAACATACCATCTCTCTTCTTAAAAACATCTGTCTTGAGATCGAAGTTAATTAGGTCTCTAACAAAGAAATGTCCGCTTACTTGATCATGTGGTACCTTCTCAATACCGTCCTTGGTAATAATCAAGATACAGTTCTTAAAAAAGATATACGACTTGTCCTTAGTGTCCTCTATCTCATCGATTTCAACATCTGATAGGAGCTGCATATTTTCCTTACTGAAGGCTGACCTTTCCCTGAATAATAGATTCTTGACCTGTCTCTCTTCCTCAGGGTCTGTGAATTGGAACTTGCTGGTAGCATATTCCCAACAGAATTTCCGTATTTCCGCCGGACTTACTACTTTAACTACCCTGCCATCCACTTGTATTATTACCGTTCCCAATATTGAAGACTTTCTTAAAAGCCCAAAACCATTCTCCTTTAGGAACTCCAGGAGTGCACCAGGATCCAACTTTAAGGATCCTGATGCATTTGTCCAGAACTTTGTCATGCTGCACCCCCTTTTTGTTGGTGGGCTTTGATATAATGAGCATCCAGGTATTCATCGATATCTGATGCCTTGTAGTAGATTTTTCTTGAAATTTGTGAAAATGGCAGAAGGCCATTCGTTCTGTAATGTTGCAGAGTACGCTTTGAGATTCTCAATAAGTGACATACCTCATCACCTGACAACCATTTTGCTGTTAAATTTTCATTTATCTTTTCCATTTGACTTTTTTCCGCAACGTAACTACATCCAAATACGGGGAATTACGAAGCAGTTAAAAGCTACGTGAGGTTATGTTGTATTTTATAGGTTAATAGAAAGTTAGACAATGCTTAGCTTAACAAACCTAAGCATGGATTAAAGGAATATTATTTAAGACAATGTGTGTTTTGCATTGTTAATCATTCTCATTAAATAGAAAATTTTCTTGCCATTTTTTGTGTCTGGTTTTACCTCATGTGTAGAATGAAATTCCTCTGGATTTATAGTTTTACCGCCGCTATATACAAAACACTTTGCTGCTATTTTCCAGATATCAGTAACCTCAGATGAAAAACAGTCATCCCGTAATTTCGATATGAAGAGTTTTAACGCACCTTTATCTCCAATCCACATGATCGGTTCCTCAACAGGTTTATTCTCGAACACCGTTCGAAAATTTTCAATTTTTGTGTTTGATGAAATAAATTTTGCGTCAATTAAAGCTTCCTTCAAATTAGCCATCAGCTCTTTGTTTTTTCGTAAACTGTCTCTTAAAAGAAAGGAATCTAGCTCTTTTCTTGGTTTGCGTTGAGTGGTATCTTGATTAATGGTTGCTTTTAATTTATTAAGGTGGATTAAAATAAGATCTTCGACATAACGTAAAGATTCATAGATCATCCTGGTTGTCTGGTAATACACTTGTAATTTCTCTGCAACATAGAAATCTTCGAATAAGACACCTTTGTAATTAACGAAAGTCGGATCATATTCATAAGTAGTATTAACTTCTTTCAAGATAATCTTTTCAAGTTTCTCCTCACAATAGGTCATAACCTCCTTCAGATATTCAATCTTATATTCCCGTGATATCGGATAGGTGCAGTTATTATCTATTTCATTACATAAGTGAGAAACAACATCATCAAATTCTGTCTGAACTGATAATCCTGCATAGATACCATTATAACTTGGTAATACCCATGCACCATTAAGATTTGGTTTACCATACAATTCAGTATGATATGGCAGTTCGTAAAATTCTGAGATGGTTACCTCTGGTTCGGTTAAAAATGCCTTAAACTTGAAGAAATTGTATTTTTTAATATCCATGACTCAGAACATTTTATTCAATGTGTCATCTACGGCTTCTTCGTCAAATGATGCCAGGTATGACTCTGTTACCTTTACACTTGAATGACCGAGAGCCTTTGACAAGTTATATAAATTATCGGTCTTTTTGCGTGCGATATCTGCGAAGCTATGCCTGGCAGTATGTGTAGTCACATTCTTCTTAATCCCGGCTTTCTCTGCAATTTCTTTCAGGTAGCTATTGATCATGGCTGTCTTTGAACCAATCTGATTGTGCAAAAACATGGAATCTGAGTAATCATACCTGTCTGACAGGAATGGGAAGATGTATGATTCACCTCTATCCTTATACAAATCCAGTATTGCGAGCGGTTTCTCCTTCAAGATCAATGAATGTGGCTTAGCCGTCTTGTACATTTTGTATACCAGCCTCCCGTTCTGAATGTTATCCCAGGTCATCATCAGAATATCACTGATCCTTACCCCAGCATTGTAAAATGAAAACATGAATGCATTTCGTACATGCCAGATTAAAGAACCTTCTTCTAGTTCAAGATTCACAATCTTTTCAATTTCAGCTTCAGTAAGTCTGTCTTTTGATGGCTTTCCTTGTTTAAGTTTAAATGCGAGGAACGGGCTTTCTCCGTATTCAATTATTCCTCTTGCAGTAGCCTTATTAAAGAGTGTCCGGATCTTGGAGAAGTATCCATGTATTGTAGTCTGCTGCTTATCATCTTTACTAAGAAAAGCCTGGTAGTTATTCAAAAATTGCTGGTCTATTTCATCGAACATCAGGGTTTCTCCAATATGATACTGCTTAAGTGAGTTTAACACTGCTGTGTATTTCTTAAAGGTGCCAACGTTCTTACCCTTTCCAAGCTCCTGTATATAGGTCTCAACGAATTTATAAAAGTCCTTCTGTTTTGATTCTTGCAGTTTTGCCTTTACTGTTTGGATTGTTATTGCCTTTCCTTCCTGTTCAAGTCCTGCAATAAGATCTTTTGCTTCACCTATTTTTTGATTAATATAACCATTGATCTTAGCATGATCAGGGTGGTTGTCACGAATGTATTTTGATCCCTTACCGTTGGGATTAAACTGCCTTTTAGTGCAGGAATACATAAGAGCCTCCCGTATGTGTTTTCTGTCAATAGTAATCCTGAGCAATAATTTGTGCCGGTTACTTCCTTGAATTGGAGTACTGTTTAATTCTATATTAAAGCTTGCCATAACGACTATAAAGATACATTTTACTGAAACAATGCTGAAACAAATTGCACTTTTTAATGCATTATATTACTTTCTGATGCAAAGCGTGAGATTCTAAGACACTGAATAACAGGGAATATAAACGCGACGTGAAGAAACATGAGGAAATAGTTCGAGCCCCTGTGGGTCAACAGAGAGGGTGTCTCAAAAGGACACTCTTTTTCT
>CALBTS010000113.1 GCA_937968035.1 uncultured Methanomethylovorans sp. | reverse complement strand
GAACAATTCATGGATGGAAGAGATGGCAATAAGCGCTGATGAAATAAAATTGCAGAGATATAATGGAACTGCATGGGAGATCCTGCCTACTATCCTGGAAAGTAACACTACCGGTTATTCCATATTTGAAGCCCAAACCCCGGGTTTTTCTCCATTTGCGATCACTGCCCAGGGTCTGCTCTCTTCCCCTGTGGATAATGTTACTGATACACCATTCAATTATATCAGTGATGTAGGTATGGAGAAAAAGCAGCCCGCAAAGTCCAGGATATGGACATTCATAATTGTTTTTGTATTGATGGGAATACTTGCAGTTGGGTATGAATACCTGAAGAAAGAGTAAGATTAATCTGCTTTACATCCTTTACCAGATACCAATGAAAGAAACAGTTCTTGGAATAGAGGGCACTGCATGGAACCTTAGCGCAGCTATTGTCAATGAGAAAGATGTTATCGCTGAGGTTACACATACATATGTGCCTCCTGTTGGGGGAATACACCCCAGGGAAGCTGCGCAGCATCATGCCAGATTTGCTTCACATGTAATAGGAAAACTGCTTGATGAAGGAAGAAAAAAAGGTATATCCAGCTCTATGATAGACGGAATAGCCTTTTCTCAGGGTCCTGGGCTTGGTGCGTGCCTGCGCACTGTAGCTACTGCAGCACGTGCTCTTTCTTTGAGTCTGGATGTGCCTCTTATAGGTGTCAATCATTGTCTTGCACACATAGAAGTTGGTCGGTGGAAGACTCCCGCCAGGGATCCGGTGACATTATATGTAAGTGGTGCCAATTCCCAGGTACTGGCATATAAAATGGGTAAATACCGTGTGTTCGGAGAGACACTGGATATTGGTCTGGGAAATGCATTGGATAAGTTTGCCAGGAATGCGGGGCTTACTCATCCGGGCGGTCCTAAGATCGAAGAACTGGCAAGGAAAGCAAAAAATTACATCCCAATGCCCTATGTTGTGAAGGGTATGGACCTATCTTTCTCAGGGCTTTCCACAGCTGCCACAGATGCTCTTGCAAAGGCCAGCCTTGAAGATGTGTGCTATTCTTTCCAGGAAACAGCTTTTTCCATGGTCGTGGAAGTAACAGAAAGGGCACTTGCCCACACCGGCAAGAAAGAAGTACTGCTTGCCGGAGGTGTAGGAGCTAATATGCGCCTTCGGGAGATGCTTAAAATAATGTGTGAAGAAAGAGGTGCTTATTTCTACGTTCCGGAAAAACGTTTCATGGGCGATAATGGGGCAATGATAGCTTATCTTGGCCTATTGATGTTGAATTCTGGTAGCGTCATATCTGTTAAGAACTCCCACGTGAACCCTAATTTCAGACCAGATTCCGTGGATGTTACGTGGATCAATGAAAAGTGTCTGGAAGGTGATCTGTAAATGTACCTGGCCAGAGGAGCAGAAGCACTCGTTACACTCGATGAAGGTATAGTGATAAAAGAACGGATTCCTAAAAGTTACCGCTTACAGGAGATCGATGAGCGTATACGTAAAGAAAGGACCCGTGCAGAGGCGAGGCTCATTTCCGAAGCCCGCAGAGGTGGAGTACCTACTCCTGTGATCTATGACATACAGGATTTCCGAATAGAGATGCAGTACATTGAAGGCAAGCCCCTGAAATATCTCATGGATGAAGAAATGAGCAACAAAGTTGGCCAGCTTGTGGGTCGTCTTCACTCCAATGGTATTATACATGGTGATCTGACAACTTCTAACATGATATTTTCTAATGCCAGAATATACCTCATAGATTTCGGTCTGGCCTATATGGACAGCAGTCTCGAAGCACAGGGTGTGGATGTGCATGTACTTTTCCAGACATTCGAGAGTACACACAGTGACCACGAGAAATTGATAGCAAGCTTCTGTCAGGGTTATCGGGAAAGTTTTGTATGTGCAGATGATGTGATCGAACGTGTGAAAGAGATCGAGAAAAGAGGTCGTTATGCGTAAGATAGTATTTGTGACCGGTAACAATGGAAAATTCAGGGAAGCAAGATCCATACTTGCAGCAAAGAACATCGAGCTGATCCAAAATTCAGACGGCTATCCTGAATTGCAGGAAGATGAGCTGGAACCCATAGCTTCTTTCGGAGCAAAATGGGCGGCTGAAAAACTGCAGATTCCTGTAATGGTGGATGATTCAGGTCTTTTCATTAATGCACTTAATGGTTTTCCAGGTCCTTACTCTGCTTTCGTGGAGAGCAAAATTGGTAACAAAAGAGTGCTCAAACTTATGGAAGATGAGGACGACCGCAAGTCAGTCTTTAAGTCAGTTATCGGTTACTGTGAGCCTGGAAAAGAAGCCATCGTATTCACAGGTACAGTTGAAGGGCACATATCTTTTGAGGAAAGGGGTACCGGTGGATTCGGGTATGATCCAATATTCGAGTATCATGGCAGGACTTTTGCAGAGATGACCGATGAAGAGAAGAACAAGCTTTCTCACAGGCGCAGGGCGCTGGACAAGTTCTTTGAATGGCTTCCTAAGCAAAGGTGACATACTTTGGGGCGAAGCTTTTTCAGAGATAACGAAGGTATAGACACCATTCCCCTGAAAATGGTGGTGTATCTTGTGATCACAGGGTGTGTGCTTGTTTTGCTAGCAATATCATGGAACGCCATTGTTCCAGTAAAGCAAGGCTATGATGTTGAGAAACAATTATCTGAGGCATCTCTTGAACTGCTTTCTCTTCAGCGCGGTAAAACACGTGATCTTTCCATGCCTTTCAGTTCTGAGGGTAGTATGTGTTCCATTGAACTTGATTTTCCACAGGAGATCACTTATATTGGATTTGGTGTGGACCCGGATCCGGACAACGATGGCAATGTAACTAACTCTGCCTGGAGCATAGAAAACAACACCATCATTTACAGATATGACAGCAGTGTTAAGAAAAGATGGATAATAGAAGCTGAACAGATCAACTTCTGCCAGGGTGTCAGGTCAGATGCTGGCCGATGGTTCCCGGATGATACATTTAATTCATCCACTAATATGGATATGGGTATAGTGATTGAAAAGCCTGTATCAGGAGCCTACGTTTTTGAACTTGTCAGGAACAATGGCACTTATACTTTATCACATTTCCCTGTATAGTCCCTGACATATCGCAGGGACTTCAGGTAAAGAAGAGGGTTAGTAATACAACAGGACATACCTGTTATCAAAGTATGCGCCAGGTGTTGTGAAATCAAATATTACAAGTGCACCTGCTTCAGGTCTTACTTGTAGTGATAGTTCTGTTCTTGTAGGTAAGCCATCATATGTGGTATCTTCTTCAGAAAACACTTTACGAATGTCTACCACTAACTCCATAATATCTCCTGTACGCAATACTGGCTGATTTGCTTTGAACGTCGATTGGTCTCGTATTCTTATTGGGCTGACCGAAATATATTCTTCTGTGGGCAAGTGGATGGCTGATCCTGTGTTGCTGGTGTCGTATCTCAAATTTGCAACATGTGCTCCGTCTGACAGGTATATAATGAGCTGTGAAAGGTCCACATCCTCACTACCAGGACCAAGGGATACAGAGATATGTAACTTGGAGATCTCTCCATAGTCCAGTTCGTTATCTACTGTAATTGTTCCGCTGGTGGTACCGGAAGTGGTGTTTGAGATCGTGAAAGAATAGGTTCCCGCAGTAAGGAATCTGTGTTCATAATATGAATCTTCCTCCACATCCACAGTAATGTTCTCAACATTGACAGTGAAGGATTCACTTTCTGAGATCCATTCCACTATACCTCCTCTGGGAATCTCAATACTAGTGTTTGAAAGGCCGCTACTGGTAACAGTGACTGTTCCGTAGGTCGCACGTTCACCTTCCACCCGGTCTACACGTAGATTAGAGGCTACTTCCTTTGTAGTTTCCTGGCCGGTCTGCGAAGCTTTCTGCTGTAATACCCCTGATGTCTTGATGAGAAGCGCAGAAGCTACTGCAGCAACAAGGACCATTGATATGAATATGATGAGTGTACCAATACCCATCTGTGCACTTTCGTCTTTGTGCATTGAATGCTTCCTATTTGCTTTCGTGCGATTTCCCTCAATTAAGTTATGATCTATGAAGATAGTAAGTAATGGACAACTTTTTATTAGCGCTTATAGTATATTAATTCTATTATAATAATTTGCTCGCAAATATATCTATACGGGCACGTACTATTTAAATTAATCTATTAATATAAATCTAAATGCACCATTCATAACTGATCCTCTATAAGGATAGCGCGTGCTGGTGCAGCATCACAATCTATGATCTTCAATGGTAGACAGATAAAAGTGTAAATTCCTTCTTCCACTTTTCCAAGGTCAAGGCACTCGACAATATTCACTCCCTGAGAAAGCAGCGATCTGTGCAGTGGGAGATCCACTTCATTCTCGATGGAGAATGCATCAACTCCCAATATCTTGATCTTTTTATTAGACATCCAGG
>CALBTS010000112.1 GCA_937968035.1 uncultured Methanomethylovorans sp. | reverse complement strand
GGTTGGCCTCATCGCCTTGCGGCGCTTCGGCCGGACCCTTTCATCCTGAGGTTACTTTTACAAAAGAAATCAGAAATGCTGCTAGTCGCAGCATTCACCTTATTTTGATCCATGTGCTCCTGACCTTAACAGGTCATCGCACCTGTCTCAAAACAGTAAAGCCACGCTTTCGCATGGCTTTCTGATTTCTTATTGCGGTGCGGACGGGATTGGCCTCATCGCCTTACGGCGCTTCGGCCGGACCCTTTCATCCTGAGGTTACCCTGCAGGAAAAACAAAAAATGATACCACGGCATCATTTTAAATATTTTAATCTGTCGGCTTTTGCCAGCAAGCTGTCATCACCTCCATCTTAAAATACTAAAGCCCTTTGCCGATGGCAAAGGGCTTTTTGTTTTTCCTGCGGTGCGGACGGGACTCGAACAAAAAATATAATTGCCATTTAATGAGCATTATAGCATTTTCTTGTGGCAGATTTTGTGGCAGATTTTGTGGCAGATTTTTATATCTTTGTATAAAATTCTGCTATCAATGAAATTTGAAAACCTGGAAATCCGTACAAATCCATTCAAAAAATCACCTCCACGGAAGAAAGATGGCTTGCATCAGCTAAAAATCAGGGTCTTTATAGGATCCAACGATGCTGGAAGGTTCCGGAATAAAATTACGCTTGAAATAAAGATGCTGGATGAATTAAAAAGGCAGGTTCTGGTGTCATCCGATGAATTTAACAACAGGAAATCAAACAAGACATTGAATCTGACGATCCTGAAAACTGAAAGCAAAATCAAAGATACCGTTACCAAAATGATTGAAGGCAATGTCAAACTTACTTCTGAGAATCTCTTTAAATATTTGTATAGAAATATTAAAGCCAAAAAAACAGAAAGTACCATTGAGGCTGAAAAAACTATCTGGAATGATGAAGTAGAAAAAATTTATGGTGAGCCTGTTCCTGTTGAAGTTTGGGAAAAGTTTAAACTTGCTGTCATAGAGGATGAAACAGAGAATATCACGGAAGAAGAGATGCAGAATATTGCCGAAAGTGTCTATTTTGATCACGTCAGAACCAAAGAGAGTGGCCGTGTAAGTTCCATGACTTTTAATGAACGATATAAAACAGGTAATTATAACAAATCAAACATCTTCGAATTATTTGGATTCTGCTGGTCAGACAATCCGAAAAATGGGGAACCTTTAATTACCGGTTCCTACAGGTCACTTATAGTACAGTTAAATGATTATCGTTTCAATGCCAAACCATCAGAGTCAATAAAAGATTTCAATGATTCCTGGATAACAAATTTTCTAAAGTATCTGATTAATAAAGGATATCCTCTTGTTCATATTCGTGGCTACGATCCTTTTACAATTATAAAATACCGGGGACGATTTATTAAAGCTCAAAGACTGCCATATAATGAAATTTCATTTCAAAAGTTGGTAAAACATTTGAAACGGCATATTGATATTCTTCAAAAGTATGACCTGATTCCATATACCAAAAATACAAAATTGATCCAGGCATCAGATTATCTTAAACGAAAGGCTAAGAAACAAATATTTACCAGAAGAGACCATTCTTTAACTGTTAAGGAATTTAATCTTATAGCTGATACCGATTTCAAGGATGAAAAGCTAAATCTGGCCAGGGATATGTTTATCATTGCTGTACTTGGCGGGGGATTCAGAACCCAGGAATTATATACAGATCATTTGTATGTACAGGATAACAGGTTGAATATCTACCGGCAGAAAACAAACGAGAGAAGCATCAATCCAATTTTGTTGCAGTTAAACGATGTGATTAAACGGCATAATGGCTTCCCGGAATTTCTCAATGTCGAGGACTACAGATCCGGTTTAAAGGAAATAGCAAAACAAATTCCTCTTGATAGGGTAATTTCAATCCCTGACACCAAAGTGAATTCAGAGAAAGGGTACAAGAAGGTTAGAATCTATGAAATTTTTAATGCATATTTTGCAAGGAAGACATGTGTAACCATTCTTAACCATTATGGCTTGACCGAAGAGGAAATAATTGAATTCACATGCCATGCAGATACACGTACTCTTAAACATTACAAGGGCAAGATGACCATTGAAGATAAAGAGCGACTGATGCAGTCAAAATTGGTAAATATTAGTCGTAATCAATAAAAGAAATTATGGACAAAGATCGGTGGTTGATAACGCAATATGGATTCCCTTCAAGACTATCAAAATGTTATGGTGTATTAGATCATCTATCTATCTTGATAAGAGTTATTTAAATGAGAGAAGAAAGAATCATTGCATTGTTCAAATTGGGCGAAAAGAAATACATGGAGGAATTACTTCATGAAGGTCATGTATTCATGAATACTCTTTCGTATTTCGCTAAAATCGAAGATGATTCTACACGTGCCGATCCTGATGAAGGAACTAGCTACTGCCTTGATGGAGAAGGTGCTAGATTCCGTAGAAAAAAAGGGAATGAGTGGCAAACGATTGGTTCTTTATCCGGAGCAATTAAATTCCGAAGTGACACTTTGGCTACCGCTAACATATACTGTCTACATGCTCGTACTGATAGGACTATGGACAAGAATTAAAATTGGACCAGTTAGGTTTTGGTAAAGCTTATGTACTATTTCTCAATTATGACGAATTTCAAAGAAGAATTCAGAACGCAGCTATGCAACTTGGTCAAAATCTTCAATCAGGTATGGTTGAGTATGTCTCAAGAACAGATTATACAGGAACCATGGGTGTTTTTAGGAAGTTTTCTGAGTTTGCAAAGCACCAAGAGTTTCGGATAGTGATTCTTCCAGGGACTGGTAGACCGTTATCACTAAAACTTGGTGATCTTTCCGATATTGCAATAATTGGGAAAACTAGCGAAAAACTACGCCTTGACATAAAAACTAGTAAATGAGTCTATAGAATACTTTGTGTAAACGCCTGTATTCAAATTCTGCATCTA
>CALBTS010000111.1 GCA_937968035.1 uncultured Methanomethylovorans sp. | reverse complement strand
GAGATCGTATTCGGTGACTGGAGTTCAGACGTGTGCTCTTCCGATCTTAGATCGAAGGTTCTTTTTCCAGTGTAACCATTTGGAAGTGTAACGTAACATGTAACAAGAGTGGTTTCTTTTCCTGTGGCTGTCATTTGAGTTGGAAGAGGAAGGTCGAATGTCTGAGTGCCTTCTTTACCATCGGCTGTTTTCAGCTTGACAGTGGCTTTGAGAACATCGGTTTGTAGTGGTTCTTCTGCTGGCGTTTCTGGCTCTTCTTCTACTGGTTCCTCTACTGGTTCTTCTGGTGGGACTTCTGGCTCTTCTTCCCCGGTTGGTTCTTCCATCGGTTCTTCTACAGGTGCATTACTTATGGCGATTGCTACCGGATGTTCCCCATATCTGCCGTTTGGAGTTTTCATTTTGTAGAGCACATCAACGGTGCCATCAGTACCGGGGGTAGATGAGGCAATTGTGGATTGGGTGTAAGTGATCTCACCATAGTCATCGTTGGGATATCTGACTTTGATGGTCACACGGACTTCATTGCCTGTGGGCTCGGCTCCCTCCGCTGGCATCACTGTACCTTCTGGAGTGACTGTTAAGTCAAATGTTCTCTTGCCAATGTAGCCTGAAGGAGTAGTTACTGTACATGTGACAAGAGTTGTAGTCTTGCCCGTGGCTGCCATTTTGGTAGGTAAGTCCATGTCAAATGTTTCTGCACCCTGTAAGCCATCTGCTGTTGTCACACGGACCGTTACTTTTGCAGTCGAGGGATCGTCGGTTCCTGTGGTGTTTTCGATTGGATCAACTGGATTATCTGGTGTTGCTCCATCTCTGACACCTGCAGTTCCTGTCCTGGTTCCATTGGTGATGTCTACGTTGCCTGAGTAGTCTTCCTCTACGTTTGTGCGGCTGTCATTGATTACTTCGATGGAGCCATTTGCTGAGGAAACGTAATAGCCGATCTTAGAGATGTTCTTTATCACATTATTCCTTGAAGTCACTTTGAAGGATCCGCTTACTCCTTTGTAGTTGTAGTAACGGATTGCGTACCATGCATCGTCCAGGATGTTTTCTTCAAAGATGATGTTGTTCAGACCGCCTGTGTTGAGGATACCTTGGGAATATGATGCACTTGGATATTTACCACAGTTTTCAAAGTTGTTGTGGTGGATCCTGAAGTTACTGCACGAATTGCCCTGTTCTCCGAATGCCCATATTGCAGCACCGTATATATCCATGAAAGTGTTGTCGTGGATGTTGATGTTTGAGTATGGACCCTTGTCTGCTTCTATTGCCGGACCAGACCTGTTTCCAGTGTGTTCAGACATTATAATATTATTATATATTTCCACGTCACTTGCGCTGTAACTCAGCCTTGTGAAAGTGTTGGTCATTGTTTTTGCTTTGTTGTTGAACACTTTTATTCCGCTGCAGGACAGTGCATATAATGCTTCGTGACCAAGATCTTTGATGTTGTTTCCAGAGAATACAATGCCCTTGGTATTTCTGATTCGCATGAAATCGCACATTGCATCGTGTGCCCAGCAGTTTGTAACCTTGAGGCCGGGACAGTTTCTCAGTTCAGCAAAGTTGAAGTATCCTTTGCCTCTTGATACTGATTGCTCGGATGCATTTCCATCGTACTGGATTCCATTGAATGTGATTCCCGTGACACCTTCTCCACCAAACAATGGCACATCTGCAGCAAGTCCAAAGTCGTCTGGAATTGTGAAGATCGTACCAAAATCATCCGCACCAATGAAATTACATGGTTTTGTTATCGTAATTTTGCTTGGTATGGTGATCGTATCGTCGGGGAGAATTATATCCCCGCCTGTCTGACATGCAGAACGTAATTCTGCTAGATTGCTCACTCGTATTGTTGCCATTGTCGCACACTCTATTTTAATATATTTTTATTTACCACTGCTACCGAAGCGATTAGTACCTCTAGTAGATTCTTTGGGTTTTGTTCCGACTTTGCCGTTCCATCGCTGGACTCTGACAAGTCGCCATTGGGCTATTCTGTCTCCTATATGGATAGTGTAGACTTGTGATGTTTCGTTTTTCATTGGCATTATCCAATTACCTGTGTAACCAGCATCAATTGTTTTTGGAGCACCCACTACACGGATGCCTTGTTTTGACAGACCTGAACGCTCCCTCACATCAACAAAGTACCCAGAGGGGATGTTTGCTTGCCTGTCTGTCATCACATCCATCTGTTTTCCCGGGAGCAACGTGTAGGTGCCTATTGCTTTGAGGTCATCACATGCATCGTCGTCGTGGGACTTGCATGGTCCTGAAGTAGATCCATTTAAAAACTCAATATCTGGAGGAAACAGAACTCCCAGGAGGGTTTTGAGTCGTTCTAACATGCTATGACCTCCCACACTGCCCGTGGCTGGCTTCTGCTTCCTTTTATATATTTATAGGATTTTATACGAATCATACCCCTGTTTTTTAGGCGTAGTATACTTGGACCCTGTTTCAAGTGTTCAGGTAGTGTACACACTTGGAATGTTGGACCGAGTTCTTTCACCGCTGTTAACCAGTTTACGATTTCTGGATCTTTAATTACTCTTCCGTTTATGTCACGCATACTCTCACCAAAATTTTTTTGGAACAAAGAACCCATCGGCTCCGTTTGGATTATCATCTTTCAGCAATTCATCAATTCCAAGCCATGCATAGCAGAGGGCTGCGAAGAAGTGGGCTTTGGTTATTACCCATCTTCTTTTTGCTGTTACTGAACGTGATGAATCTGAAACGATAACTCTTGCAAGGCACAGATTGTCAAGCATATCTTTTGTTTTTGAAACGCCCGGCACAAGATCATCGTTGATGTCAATTGGGATACCTATCGTACCGTAGTCAAAACCGTTGAGCACAGCATCACACATCATGGTATGATTGACCGTAACATGATACTGGTAATCTTGCTGTGCAAGTGGTAAGCCATCTGGACCGTTGGTAATTGTTTCCCACTCTGGCATGAAAGCTGAGTCTTTGTAGAAACATGCATGGAACTTTCCTGGTTTCAATTTGAACATGGCTTGAGTCTGAACTTTACCATATCCAGAGTCCATGATGCCTATGTTTGGCTGCCAGATATCTGCAAGTTTGTTAAGCTGGATAGCGTGTTCAAGTGCCTGGACATTCTCAAGGATCCCATAGTCCATGAGATATCTTTTCTCGTGCCCATCTGTTCCAAGTACAACGTAGTGTGACTGATTACCCCAGTCAATTCCAATTGAGATGTGTTTGAAGCCCTTTGTGATAATCGTTGGGTCTACTCTGCACCTGAGCAATTTTGTAATGCTTATGGGCTTGCTGGCTCCTTCATAGGTTAGGCCAAGCACTTCATTTGGAAACTTCCAAGGGAGTTTACTGTACTCGGACTTCTTCTGCATTATTTCGTCTGCAGTGATCCACGTAGCCATCAACTGAGAGACATGATAACCATGGGTTGCTACATCTGGATTCTGTTCTACCCAGGCACCATAGTCTGCTGTCCTGTTAAGCTCGGCTTTGCATTCACTACACGCATAATAATAAAGTGCCCCCCTGGAAGCTATGTCTTTGTGTGGAGAGCTTTTAGTGGATGCAATGCTGTCCATTGTGAGCAACTGTGGAGAACCACATTTTGAACATGTGACAACCCATTCGTTCCGGGTGGATTCGTTGAACCAGCTGTCAAAAACCGTGCCTTCAAAGTCTGGAGTACCTACCATCCTCATCTGTTTTATTGATGATGATGACATGCACTCTATGACATCAGCTAGCCTGTCTTCAGGAAGATCTTTTGCTTCGTCAAGGAAGATGATGTCTGCAGTTACAGACCTTGCATCCGTGGACTTTGTATTCTCGCCGCCTACGAATGATAATATATAATTCGACTGATTCGTAAACTGCTTGTGAAACACGTTTGCTGCAAGTTGCATTGCAGAGGGGTTTTTATAATATTCCTCTGGATTCACAAGCATTTTGGCAATGTACGGAGAATCATCTTTGTTGAAGATGGGAGTTAACCTGACCATTGAGAATTTCTTCGCCTGGTCTTTATTGGGGAAAACGTGAAGGGCATTGAGATAAGGTTTTTCAAGAACAGTGCCAAGAGATCGGAAGAGCACACGTCTGAACTCCAGTCACCGAATACGATCT
>CALBTS010000110.1 GCA_937968035.1 uncultured Methanomethylovorans sp. | reverse complement strand
ACGATATCGTATTCGGTGACTGGAGTTCAGACGTGTGCTCTTCCGATCTCTATGGTACCTATTTAGGAAAGCTATACTCAGTTACAATCCGGCAACCCGAGGAAACCTTGGCTGATGTGAATAGCCTGTTGGAAGCAGAAGACTTTATCTCGGCAGCAATGGTTTATGCCCTTGAAGGGGAGTTTGAAAAAGCGGCGCAGTTATATGTCAGCCCTATCGGAGACATTGACAAGGCAATGCGTTTGTACGAGGAGGGAAATCTTTGTAAGAAAGCGGCTGATCTTGCCTTTGAAAACAAGCGCTTTTCCAAGGCACTGGAGTACTATCGAAATGCTGGTGATATCACAGGAGAGGCAACCACCCTGCTCAATATGGGAGATATAGAAGAAGCGGCTAAACTTTTCTATAGTCAAGGTGATATCGTGAGAGCTGCCACATTAATGGAGCAAGCAGGAAAACTATCAGCCGCTTCCCGAATGTATAAAGAAGCTGGACGTACAGTTGATTACATTCGGCTAATTACAAGAACATTTATCAACCCCTCTGAAGTCGAAGAGCTTAGGCAACAAAAGAATTTTGAGGTCGCTGCGAATTGGGAAATGCAAAACAAACTATTTCTCGAGGCCGCAAAAGATTATCGTGAAGCAAAAAATAACGAAAAAGAACTTGATGCCTTCAAGAATTACCTTCAACAACCCGAATTGCAACCAGAACAGTGGGTTTGGCAGCGGGTGGCAGAATTGGGCACTCAACTTTCTGATCACCTGATGGCAGCATCAGCCTGGGTAAAACTTGACCGTTGGGGACAAGCGGGCGTTGCTTATCAAAACTACGCAGAGAATTTGGCAGCTGAAATACCTGATAATCCCGATGGTTTTACTACACCTGCTCACCAGGAAGTAGCTAAGTATTTTCAACTTGCTGTGGATGCATTTCGTGAGGAAGGCATTGCTGATTGTGAAAGCTACTGTAGAGAAATGGTAAGGAAATTCCAGAAATTACCTAAAGTTGTGGTTCTCCTGGTAGAAACAGCAGCTGGATTGCGTGAGATGGAATGGAACAATCTGACACTGACGATAAAGAATATCGGTCATGGCAGAGCAAGAAACATACGTTTCTCTCTGGATGAGGAACGATTTGAGGTACAGGAGAGTGGTGTTGTAAAAGAGTTTAATCTGGCGACTGGATTAACGAGACCTCAGAGTATCCACATAAAGCCCCATCGCGATGAGTATGGGGATTCGGTCCCTCTTCAAATTAATTGGAGTTGGACGGATATTACAGGTAAGGAATACCGTGATGGTGGCAGCATCTCTGTTCCAGTTGCACGCCAACGTGAAGAATTACCTTCGCAATCGTTCACCTATACATTCCAGGATATTCACGGTGATTGGGTCACACAAAAAGGTGATAATGTAAACGTTATCACCAATGTTGGGAATGCACCACAACAAATCGCGCAAATCTCATCAGGAAGAGAAGGTGATGTAATTAATACAGAGACTGAAACGCCAACAGAAATTTTTGAGAAACCGATGAAGTTATGTTCAAGCTGTAATAATCCAATTGAACTTACTGCAAAGTATTGTATCACTTGCGGTGCTGAACAATCGCCATCGACGATTGACTGAAATATAAAGGGATGAGGGAGGGTTTTCTAATGAATATTGATGAAAAACTAAAAGAATACCGGCAAAAAGTCAACCAAATTCAGGCAACCCAAACAGAAAGTAAGGAACAGGTTCTGTCTCATCTTCGAAGTTTGTATGATCCGAACACATTGAAAGGGCAGGAAAATGGCCGGAAAACCTGGCATATTTTGAAGGCATCATCGGATCAGGCTCAAAGCAGACAGACACCGAAGCTGGCTAGAATCGAAGTGACTGATGACAACCGGTTCAAGAAACTGGATAAATTCTTTTTTGACACTTTTAACTTACGTAATTATTTCCAGGAAAAGAATTTTTCTTATCCAGTTGTGTATTGTGAGACCTTGGAAGAGTTTTTTGAAGCTATAGTAAGCGACCAGAAACTCTCTAGGAAGGAAAAACTAAAACTAATCGAATCGCTTGTAATAGAGTGTAAGCAGAATGTAGATAGAGGTGCAGGGGTAACATTTGGCGTGGATGTCTCTGGTGTAGGTTGTTACATCAATGGATGGCTTTATGGAGCTCTGAACAATCTAAGCCCAAAGGCTGTATTGGGAGTTCCGGAATTTGCAGAGAAGATAGCTGAAACAGCTGTACATGAAAAAATTGGTCATGGCTTCTTGAGTATGTTTAGCGCTTTTGGCCAGACACTTAATGAACTCGGCTTACGTAAGGTAAAAGACGCAGAGCAGTTTGGCTTGGAGGTCCATACCGATCCCTTATACAGGCTGAGACGTAAACAATATGACACTTTGTTATTAAGCAGTTTTTATCAACAAGAAGGATGGTCCACCTGGATTGAGAGCTTTTTTTCGGCATATTACTATCAGGTAAAGACACATCCAAAATATCAATTTGAATTACTAAAAAATGCGATCGAAGATCGGAAGAGCACACGTCTGAACTCCAGTCACCGAATACGATC
>CALBTS010000109.1 GCA_937968035.1 uncultured Methanomethylovorans sp. | reverse complement strand
AGATCGTATTCGGTGACTGGAGTTCAGACGTGTGCTCTTCCGATCTCAACAGGTGCTACAAGCAATTGGGAGTTTTTAGGAGTTAAGGCATCGGCTCAACCGATGTCAGAAGGGAGTCTATCGAGTTCAAGCAGAGTTTGATATTTCTACTTGAATTTTTTAGTTATCTATTATGAGCATCAAAGCGGTCCCTAACCAGAATTGTATTCAAAAGGCATTAGCATCGACATTTGCGGCTAGTGCTACATCTTGTACCTTATCAGAGGACATTTCGGCACTTTTATCAACAGTGTCGACAGATAATCCCGGAGTATTTGTTGTAGATAGAATAGACTCTAACGGTACGGCAACGCCTACCAAGAGAGAGTATTGTACCTTTACAGGCGTATCTACCACTACATTATCAGGAATAACACGAAATGCAGACTCATCTGGTTCCGATCAGGAACACTCCACAGGTGCAGTTGTTGAATTTGTAATGGATGCTTTATGGGGACAGTCGGTCGTAGATACTTTTGATGTTGAACACGATGCTGACGGTACACACGACACTACAAAAGTCGTAGACCTTACTACAGCACAGACTTTAACTAATAAGACTTTAACCTCACCTGTAATAAACACAGGGTTATCTGGAACAGCTAAAGCCACGGGTGCTGAAGTAACAACAGGTACAGAGGATGCTAAGTTTGTAACTCCAAAAGCCATCGGGGATGCAGGTGTTAATACGAGACTTAAATCTAAAGTGTTAAATATAACAAGAGACATGACAGCAGCAAGTGGCGCTGTTGCTTACACGGGAGTAGGCTTTCAACCATCGGCTATGTGGGTGTACGCAGTAATAAGCGGTTCTACTAATCAGTTCTCTATGGGCTTTTGCGATAGTGCTTTAGATGAGTTATTTATGCTACAAGACAGTGCTGGGAATATATATCCTCTTACTAACAAACTTTTAAAAGTGGAGTCATCGGGTGGAAACGCACAAGAGTGTGTAGTAAACAGTTTTGATAGCGATGGGTTTACTTTAGGATGGACAAAGACAAACAGCCCAACAGGTACTGTAACAGTTATGTGTCTGCTGTTTAGATAACAGACTAAGTGATATGAATGAAAAACAAACGCTTACACAATTTATACGAGAAAATGCCTTTAAGATGGCAGCAATTATTGTGGCTATTGTTAATCTTTGGATTGTTACTAAACTTTCTCCTCTTGAAACTCATATTCAGTTAGTAGAACAAAGAGTACAAGCAATAGAACACGATGACCCTATAACTTCAAGAGAGTTTCAGGAAATTTGTAATAGATTAGACAGAATTGAGGCAAAGCTAGATAGTCTAGCAAGATAATATGAAAATAGTTTTACAAGCCGGTCACGAAAACATAAAAAACAACTGTGATACGGCATTACGAGGTAGTACGGGTGCTGGTGGTGAGGTTGAAATAAACATTGCCGTAAGAAACACCACAGCAGAGTTACTTGAAAAAGCAGGAGTAAATGTAAAGAAAGTAGACGCCAACTTTAACTGTGAGAAAACATCAGCAGACGAGGATTACGACCTATTTTTAGCAATTCATTGCGATATGGACTACCCAGACGATAAAGGTAGTGGTTTTTGCGATTTTCCAGAACCCTCTACAGACGGTGCTACAGAGAGAAGTCAGTATCTTGCCAAAACAATACAGGACTATTTCTTTCCGGCGGTAGGGATAAACATTAAGTCTAGGTCAAACGCTAATACTAGGTATTTTTATATGTGGAAACACCTGTCATTAAAGACCCCTTGTGTGCTGATAGAAATGGGACAGGTAAAGGATGCACACGACTCCGTAATTCTAAAGGATACTGAAAAGGTGTCTAAAGCACTTGCAAACGCAATACTTCAAGCTCTAGGACTTCAAGATGAAAAGGACCTAAAGATAGAGAAATTACAAAAAGAGTTAGATGAAATGAGAGAGAGTAGAAACGATTGGAGAACAAGATATAAACAATTGGAAAAGGAATATGAAAAGGAAGTACAAGAACTTCGTATACACAGGGATTTATTACAGAAAGACCTATCCGAAGCCAATGCAAGAATAGAAGTATTGGAAAAGGCTATAATGACTAACAAAACCCCATTATCTGCGTACTCAATAAAAGAGAGATTTCAGTCTATAGTACATAGTTTACTTAATGGGGGTGATTTTAATGCCTAAAATTAAGGAAATCTGGGGTAAGTTACCCGCAGAAATCAAAGTCGCACTGTATATCGCCGTATCGTATGGTTTGTCAGCAGTAATTGTAGAACTCTCAAAAGTTGAGGTTTCTAACACTTACCTTGCTATAGTGATAAACATTTTGCTTGTATTCCTCAAAGAGCTTAAACCCCGTATTGACGCTAAAAAGTAACTATTTAGGGCGGTATCCAATCCGCCCTGATTAGCACTCTAAACTCCCTATTGACAAAATGCTCTGTGAGTAATACCAATATCGGCAAGAGAGTAAACCTGACCATGAAACCTAAAGAAAGGTACATGATTATCTCTGATGTTCATGTACCCGATTATGATATAAAGAGTTTCGATTTAATACTAAAGTTCCTTGCGCACTATAAACCAGATTTCCTAGACATATTAGGTGATTTCGTAAACTTTACTAAAATTTCAAAGTATGACCAAGACCCCTACTATAAAACTGACCTCGCTGATGAAATAGCAGAGGGCAGGGGATTGTTAAAACAACTCTCACAAACTGCTGTAAAAGCAAACGAAAACGTGCAGATAAGCTACTTCGAAGGAAACCATGAGGCTCGTATGCAAAAGTATCTTGGTAAAAATGCTCAACAGTTGGCAGAACTTACATCAGATGATGAGTACATTATATCCGTTGCTCACCTATTTGAGCTGAAAAAGCATGGAATAAAATGGATCCCCGCACATAGAATAATACAACGCCATAATGTCGTCTTTACTCATGGTATAAACGTACGAATAAAATCAGGGTTTGCAGCACACGCCAATATAGACAAGTTTGGTGCGTCAGGCTTTACAGGACACTCACACAAACTCTGTCATGTTACCAGAACACAATCCGGGAATACGAAGTTTTGGATTGAAACAGGGTGTCTTTGCAATTTGTCTCCCACACCCGCCTATGCAATACACCCTGATTGGACACAGGGATTCGCAGTAGCAGATTACGACTTTTCAACACATCAGTTCTATCCGCAAGTTATACCTATTATAAATCACAGCTTTGTTTACGATGGCAAGTTGTTTAGTTGAACAAACTTGCACGTCTTTTTATATGTAAAGTAGCCAATCGCTAAATCAAGCGAAAGCACTTTGAAAATCTAATAACCTAGGAGGTGAAACGTGGCGGGTCGTTCCGTAAGGGAAGCCGTATTGGAAAGGGATGGACATAAGTGTCAAATCTGCGGTAGAGAAGGCACTAAAAGAAATCCCCTAACTATGCACCACATCATCTACAGATGTCAGGGTGGTCGTAGTACATTGGATAACCTTGTTACATGGTGTACTGAATGTCATCGAGAGTTTCACAGAACACACCCGGTAAGTAGCAAGAAGAAGAAACGAAAGAAAGGCAGACGAAAATGTGGTCGTGGGTAGTTGAATTTGAACGGCTAAGCACCGAAGAAGTCATCACTATTGTTGGTAGTGGCTACCCATCAAAAGAGGTAGCTAATTGGATGAGGTCAGAATGGTTGAGAGAGTTTCTCTCAATGTTCTACTTCTATAAACTCGTTAAGTCCGAAGTGAAAGAGGTGTGATATGTGGACTTGGCAGATTACATTCTATGATCCGGTATCTGATAGGACTTTTCTTGTTACTTGTCCAAGATTTTTTTGGACACCGAAGGAAGCCGAAGATGATATCGTAAAGTGTTGTGAAATGGGTGTCTTTACCCAGAGCGGTGTACCTATAACCGCCCGTATTTTAACTGCTGATGCAGTATTTTTCCATGGACATGAGAGGTATGGAAATGGACAAGACGACTAATGAATTGATTGAAGAATTGAAGTTAAAGGGATACTTTGTATCCAAGGTTCCACCTGCGGTTTCAGGCAAAAGCTTTACTGCTGATGTCAAAAAACTCGGAGGAAGTACCTATCGTTTTGCGGTAATCTCTTGTACCCAAATTGGCTTGACACTTCGGGTCAATTAAAATCCAACTATATGCTGGAACGTCTCGTTAGGTTCTAGGTACGAAACAGTAATCCGAAAGGATAAGCTGAAAGTGAAAATCCTAGAAATAGAGAAAATCAGCAGGAAAGGCTCCGTATAGGAGAATCCTCAGAGACTACACGTTGGATATTGTGTTATCTGTTGATATAATGTATCATATAACTATGGCTAGAACTTATGATAAAACATGTGCAGTTTGTGGTGAGTTATTTGTGTCTAAAGTCCACAATAAACGCTTTTGTTCCAAGAAATGTTGGAGAGAATCCTACAAGGAAAAAATATACGCTAACAGGAAAGCTTGGCGAAATAGAAACTTGGAGCGAGAACGAAAGAGGTGGCAAGAATATGCAAAGCAAAAAGAAATTGAAAACCCTAATTGGAATAGAGAACGTGCAAGATTATTTAGGGTTAGACATCCTCACCAAAATGCCGTAAATCACGACAGAGAGCATTTTGATGGTAACAAACTACCTGTAATGGAAAGGGATAGTTTTACCTGCAGAGTTTGTGGTTTTGTCGGCAGTGGTTATGTAGATCATAGGTTAGCTGTACATCATAGAGATGGTTCAAGAAAGAATAACACCATGGATAATCTAATAACGCTTTGTGACCCATGTCATAGAAAGTTAACAGGTTACCAAATATTTAAGCGTTTTCTTGAAGAACCAAAAGTCAACAGAAAACTGCTAGAAGAATTAGCAGAACAAGCACAATAAAGATATAGTCCGCTCTATATAGAGATATATAGTTAACATAAGACGAAATACCAACAGATGTCCCACCTGCATACTTTTTACAAGCTATGCAAACGGCGTGGAATTGACTTGGTATTACATTGTGGCGACTTGGTTGACGGTGCAAAGGTTTATCGTGGTCAAGAGTACGAGTTATTCCTGCATGGTGCTGACGAGCAAGTTGATTACACAGTTGAAAACTATCCAAGAATTTCCGGGATTCAAACCAAGGTTATTTTAGGTAACCACGATGAGAGTTTCTGGAAAACCGATGGATTCAATGTAGTAAAAGCAATTTGTGAGAAGCGCACTGACATGGACTATCTCGGCGATTACTTAGCTTTTGTGCATATTGACGGAATTAAGGTCGGTATAATGCACGGTGCGGGTGGGGTTGCTTACGCAAGGTCGTATAAACTACAAAAGATCGTAGAACAATTTTCCCCGGAAGTAAAACCTCATATGTTGTTTGTTGGTCATTGGCACATACAATGCCACATCCCTCATTACCGTAACGTAGAGGCGTTTTCCATGGGTGCTTTTCAAGCTCAAACTCCATTTCTTACACGGTTAGGACTCTCTCCAGATATGGGTGGTCTTATCGTTGAATTTAGAACGGATGAAAAAGGCTTGTTAGGCGTTAAAACCGAGTGGATTCCCTTTTACGTTCCCATCAAAAATGATTTCTAGGTTATTAGTTCCCACAATTTAAGGTATATCCTTTCTTTGTGGGTTCTCTGGGGCCAGCGCAATATATATAGGCCCCATTGAGCCGTACTTTTACTTGTAGTTCTTGCTTTGTCAATTTAACGGTATATGAAACACCGTTGTACGATTTTAATATGCTTTCTATCTGTTCTCGCAGTTCTTGCGGGGATGGGGTTATGTGTCTACTTACTATGGGTAGACGTGTTATCGCAACTTCTAAATCTGATATTACTAGGTGCGAGTAGTTCTTTTCAATAATCTCTACACTATTTCCTAACAATTTGGCTATCTTAAAGGGCGAAACATCTTGTTTGAGTAAAGAAGTTGCACAGGAGTGCCTAAGCGAGTATAGGGTGATGTTAGGGCGGTTTATACCAAGCCGTTTTAACCTATCATTAAATGAGTGTTGCCATGTAGCGTATGAGTACATCTTACCCTTAGTGGTCATAAAAAGGTAGTCAGTAACGCATTTACTTATGTAACACTTTAGAAAGTCTTTTACAGGCGGGGGAATAGGTATTATACGAGGTCTACCTGTCTTTGTATGGTTTAACTTGATAACACTATCAGTTACATCTTCTTTTCTAACATTAGCAAGTTCGGCAGGTCTACACCCAGTCATAGCAAGAATTGAGAAAAACAGTGTATCTTTAGCGTACAAACAGGCGTACTTCGTATTTGGTGGTGGGAGTGCTAGGAAGTCCTCAATCTCTGCGTCAGATAGAGTGCCTTTGATAGGGCAGGGCTTTACCCTCATAAAACTAAAGGTTTTGAGTCTTTCATCCAGATCAGCAAACCTCGCATATAGTCTCATTGTTCCTACATAGTGATTTATGGTGGTATTCGAACGACCTCTCTCCAATAGGCTTGTCATAAGTCGTTCAAACGTATCGTATGTTAGCGGGTTACATTCACGAAGAATTACCCGGAGTATCTTTATGTGACTCTGGTTGGTTACAGAAACACTACCGCGAAGTAAGAGCCACCTCGCGAAGTCTTCAAACATTACCTCAACAAATAGAGGTGGGTAGGAAATTTCTATCTGCTCCGGCGTTGGTTTCGTACATATCCGTGGGCATTTTACACCCGTATTTTAAGTTGCGCAATAACCTAGTTGACAGACTTGATTTGTTGTGCTAGTATTTCAGCAGTACTTGATTAACGCCTTAATCAGTTACTTTTTCTTAACTCGTTGTGGAGGTCATTGGTTCGAGTCCATTACCGCCCACCATAAACATCATCTTAAAAAGATCGGAAGAGCACACGTCTGAACTCCAGTCACCGAATACGATATC
>CALBTS010000108.1 GCA_937968035.1 uncultured Methanomethylovorans sp. | reverse complement strand
ATCCATAAGTACCTCAATGCAGGAGTGATGAATGAAGGCAAATACGAAGAGACGCAGGAGGGCGTTCCACAGGGAGGGCCATTAAGTCCGGTTCTGAGCAACATACTGCTCAATGAGCTGGACAAGGAGCTCGAGAGACGGGGGCACAAGTTTGTACGCTACGCAGACGACATGGTCATTTTCTGCAGGAGCCGGCGGAGTGCCGAGCGCACTATGCAGAACATCATCCCCTTTATAGAGGGGAAGTTGTTCCTGAAAGTGAATCGGGACAAGAGTCAGGTTGCCCATGTCAGGGGGGTCAAGTTCCTTGGCTACTCCTTTTACGTTTTAAAGGGGGAGGGCAGGCTGCGGATACATCCCAAAAGCGTTGCAAAGATGAAAGCCCGTATCAAGGAGCTGACATCAAGGAGTAACGGTTGGGGTAATGACCGGAGAAAGGAAGCACTGAGCCAGTACATTAAAGGCTGGGTGCAATACTTCAAGCTGGCAGACATGAAGATGCTGCTGGTAAGTGTTGATAAGTGGTATCGCCGGAGGCTACGTATGGTCATTTGGAAACAATGGAAACGGATAAAGACCAAGTTGGCCAATCTCGTTAAGCTGGGCGTTAAGAAACAGAAGGCTTACGAGTGGGCATACACAAGGAAAGGTTCTTGGCACATTGCTGGTAGCTATATCCTCGACACAACTATTACCACAGAGCGTCTCCGCCTTGCTGGCTACGTTTTCTTATCGGATCACTTCAACAAGGTGAAAGTTGTACCTTAGGGAACCGCCGTATACGAGACCCGTACGTACGGTGGTGTGAGAGGTCGGAAAATGAAATAGGAGGAAACCTATTTCATTTTCCTCCTACTCGATTATTACAAATGCGAATTAAGGGTTGAAAACGAATAAGTTATTAACAATATAAATATCTGAATGTCAATAAAATACGTGTAATAAATTTGGTTAAAACCTTGGGAATCAATATATTATGACATAACTCTTAAATATGTCAGATTTATGATCCCCAAGGTAAAAGAACTTAAATTAATCTTTATCTATTTGTATATCTGTGATATATATGACTCAAGATTAAGAAGTGCCTGCGAGCGTTTCAGTAATAACAGCAATCCTGATTTTACTGACCAGGAAGTTATGACAATTTATCTCTATGCAATGAACGTCGAACAGCGATTAAAGATAAAGCAAATACACGAATATGCAAGCGACCATCTTCGCTCCTGGTTTCCATTGCTGCCCACCTATGAAGCTTTTAATATGAGAATAAACCGACTGTGTGAGGCATTCAGGAATTTAGCCGATGTGCTGCTGTCGGGATATTGTCCGCAGGATTGTGATCTGAATACAAGTCTGATGGATTCCCTGCCGATAATTACCTGCTCCGGTAAACGCAAGCCATCTGTGGCAAAAGAGATCACAGACAAAGGATACTGTTCAACAAAGAGCATGTACTATTATGGATTAAAACTACACGCACTGGCTTTTCACCGTCCGGATCATTTACCTTTCCCTGAAAGCATAGTAATTACTGCGGCTTCTGAAAATGATTTGAATGTTCATAAACAAAACTGGAGTGGCATTTCCAACCGTAGTTTTTATGGTGACAAGATTTATCGTGATACTGAACTGCTGAAGGAAATGGCACGTTTCAGCAATTCTCAAATATTAACGCCGGTTAAAGGTATTAAGAACCAGTCTGAGGCATTGAACCAATGGGGTAAAGCGGCAAATGATCTATACTCAAGAGCAGTCTCGAAAGTAAGACAACCAATAGAATCGCTGTTTAACTGGATCATTGAAAAAACAGATATTCAAAGAGCGTCAAAGGTGCGTTCTACTAAAGGCCTCCTTGTTCATGTCTTCGGTAAAATCGCAGCAGCTTTTATCTTTTTAATTTTTA
>CALBTS010000107.1 GCA_937968035.1 uncultured Methanomethylovorans sp. | reverse complement strand
GGTCCCTTGATCTTTTGCTCGAATACAACCGTGAGGATATAGTGAACCTTAAAACCATCATCGATATGGTATATGACAGGTTAGTGGAGAATAAATTCGGGCAAGCTGGGACCACTTGTGAAAAGTAGGTCCTTTGGACTTTTAGTAGAAACGCAAAAGACCCATTTCCAAAACTGAGCTTTTGGTCCAGTTTAATGGATGTGCATAGTGATATGATCTTGATTCGAACCTATAGTCCGGATGCTGATCGTTCAGAACATAATTACAATACCATGAGAAGTACATACGCTAAAAGGAGATGAATTCGAGAATAAAGCTGGGTAAATATTATATTGTAATGCGGGGATTCTAAAACGCCAGAAGTGGGAGGCAATATATCTTTGATGATATATGGAAGTTTTGATGGGGTTTGTGAAGTGATAAAGGAGAGTCTATGAACTCGGCGGTCGTGCTTAGTGTACTTGGCACCCTCCTGCGTTTTCAGGGAGCTATAATGTTAATTCCCCTGTTAGTAGCAGTATATTACAATGAATCCACAATGCCTTTCATTGTTGGGATTGTCCTGACCGAGATCTGTGGAATATTTCTCTGGTTACGCTATAAGTCTGATGATGAATGGAAACACAGAGAAGCTTTTGCTACCGTAGCTTTTGGATGGTTAACAGCTGCTGTCTTTGGTACGATACCTTTTATTATAAGTGGCATATCCCCTATTAATGCTTTATTTGAGTCCATGGCTGGATTTACAGCTACCGGCGCAACCATTCTTGATGATATCGGAAGCCATTCTAAAAGCATTCTATTCTGGCGCAGCATGATCCAATGGATAGGAGGGATGGGGATAATTGTGTTGTTCATTGCCATCCTTCCTAAATTAAGCATTGCCGGCAGGCAACTATTCCGTGCAGAAGTTCCCGGATTAAAAGAAGAAAAGATAAAACCCAGGATAAGAGAAACAGCGAAGATCCTCTGGATGGTCTATTTATTGATATCATCTTTGCAGACCGCAATGTTATACTTGGCCGGCATGTCAATATACGATGCTATAGTTCATACGTTCACTACTATAGGCAGCGCAGGTTTCTCACCTTATGGAGAAAGTATTGTCGCTTTTAACAGTCCTTTGATAGAGGCGATAATCACACTATTCATGTTCATAGCAGGGGTTAATTTTGTACTGTTGTACAGAACAGTCTACATAGACCACACAAGTATTTTCAGGGATGAAGAATTCAAGTTCTACACTGCTATAATTTTAACAGCCACCGCTGTGCTTATCCTTACATTGAGATATGGCATAGCTGCTGATCCATTCACATGCTTACGCTATGCTTTATTCCAGGTTGTATCTATTATCACCACCACTGGTTTTGCGAGTGTGGATTTCAATCTGTGGCCTGATTCTTCCAGGATCGTCCTGGTGTTCATGATGTTTATAGGAGGATGTGCCGGGTCCACCTCTGGTGGCCCAACAGTTGCAAGAGTGCTATTACTTTTAAAATATGCAAATAGTGAATTGTTCAGGTTTATTCATCCAAGAGCTGTAAAACCGATCAAATTCAATGGGAAAGTTGTGCCAAATGACATAATACATCAGGTAATATCATTTATGGTCATCTATTTCCTTATATTCGTTACCAGTACCTTCCTCATTTCCTTAATGAATGTTGATATCATTACTGCTTTTACAGCATCTATTGCGACCCTGGGCAACGTTGGACCTGGCTTGAATCTTGTTGGACCGATGTCAAGCTACAACTGTATGCCACCCTTAGCTAAACTGATAATGATAGCAAATATGTGGATAGGAAGACTTGAAGTATTCACAGTAATGGTGTTGTTCACACCCGAATTCTGGAAAAAATAAAAGAAAGTCGCTCATAGTCACACATCAGGATCTGTCATG
>CALBTS010000106.1 GCA_937968035.1 uncultured Methanomethylovorans sp. | reverse complement strand
TCACTTGGGGACGGTAGGCTGACCCAGGGGAGAGAACCCGAGTTTTTCCCCAGCCACTACCAGTGCTGTAAAGTCCTAATTTGATTTCAAAGTTTGGGTGTTGGATACCACTTCCAGCAAAGACTGTACCAATTACTAATACAGAACAGACGAGTGCAAGAAGAAAAGCTGTAGATATTCTTTTTCGATGTGCCATTGTTTACTCCTTTATTTTGCGGTGAATAGTAATACACCTCTTTCTCTTGTCCGCATAAGCATTCACCTTAAACTTAGCGTTAAAAGCATTATATAAAAAGAGATGTCAAATCCGTGTCAAGATTTAGAGGTTTTAGTTGTTGCATTTCAATGATGTACACAGAAAATTTCCAATGGGTTCTGTTTCACTTTTAAACACCCTCAAAAAATATTTGTACAGGATCTGATAGAATTAATGAAGAATTAAAAGAATGTGAATAAGATGATGAGACTACTCTTGATTGAAGACGATGAGGATTTCTCCAGGCCACTTGCCATTGGTTTGAGAAAAGCAGGTTACATCGTGGATGTAAACGGGTCAGGGGAATCTGGGCTGCATTATGCTGAAAGCTTTGATTATGATTTGTTATTGCTTGACCTCAATCTGCCGGATTTAGATGGAATAACCATTTGTAAAAAACTAAAAGCAAACAACCCTGACTTGCTAATTTTCATCATCTCTGCGAGAGACGCGGTCAACAAAAGGGTGGAAGGATTAGACAGTGGTGCGGACGACTATCTTACCAAACCATTTCATCTGGATGAATTGCTTGCTCGAATCAGAGCTTTGTTTAGGAGAAAGTATCTCCAGGGAAAGAATCAAATCGAGGCTGGAAATTTACGTCTTGATCAAGTAAAGCGTGAGATTTATATCCAAGAAACTTTTGTTCAACTGACCGCTAAAGAATACTTAATCCTTGAGTACTTACTGGTTAATTTTGGGGCAATTATAAAACAAGAGGAGCTAATCTTACATACGTGGGGTGAGGAAGATGCTCTATTTTATGTTTCGTTACGAACTCATGTATATAACATTCGAAAGAAACTGCAAGCGGCGGGTTTGAGAGGTGTGGAGTTGGCAAATATTGTAAATCAAGGATATTGCATCCGAAGTTTGCCATTTTAATCCTTAACTTCACACGAATTTGACATCCAATCAAGTAAACTATCAAAAGACTTCCATCATGAGAAATTAATAGTATGTTAGCAAAAAGAAATAATCCTACCTTTAAATCACAGTTGTTAACCCTAACGATGTTTCTGCTGTTGTCGCTTGGCACTACCTTGGTAATAACCTTATCATTAGTAAGTGGTTCAGTTATTAAAAGTGAGATACCTTTGTTTTATCTAGAACCCGATGAAGATACTGTCATTATAGACAACGACTTTTCTGGTAAACATAAT
>CALBTS010000105.1 GCA_937968035.1 uncultured Methanomethylovorans sp. | reverse complement strand
GGAACAGGTTTGGAAACGGAGATGCTGCTGAAAAGATCGCTTCTATCATTGGAGGTCTCAGTTGATGCTGGATCAGAATTCTGAACTATGGGATATATTTACCATAAAAGAAGAGTATTCTCCTGCTAAACTGGATAAGCATCAGAGATTCAATTATGCCAACAGCAAGAATAAAAACGCTTTTGAACCAGTGGTTTCCGAGTTTTTGGTATCTGATGGTTTGAAGGTGGAATATCCGGATAATAAAAGGTTTGCAGTTTGTCTGACCCACGATATTGATGATATCTATCCCCCATCCAGTCACATCCTGTCTTCTTTTTTATATTGTTTGAAGACACTGGATTATAATTCGTTCAAACCACAAATAGCATGGAAAATAAAAGGAAAGGAGCATTCTCCATACCTGAACTTTAGCGAGATCATGGACATAGAAAAGAAATATGGTGCGAGATCCTCTTTCTATTTTATCACTGCAAAGGAAGATCCGGTCAGGTTCAGATACGACATTGAAGAGATAGGACATGAGCTGGGGAATATTCTGGATAACGGATGTGAAGTGGGGGTACATGGCGGTTATTATACCTATAATAGTCCGGAGAGCATGAAAGAAGAAAAAGCGAGATTGGAAAGCACATTAGGGAAAAAGGTCATAGGATACAGGAACCATTACTTGAGGTTTAAGGCTCCGGATACATGGGAGTTACTAGCCAAAGCCGGTTTTAAGTATGATTCTACACTTGGGTACGATGACATGATAGGATTCAGGAATGGCATGTGTCATCCATTTAAGCCATATAATTTAGATAAAAATGAGTCTATAGATATACTGGAACTGCCATTGGTCATTATGGACGGCGCCCTGTTCTCCTACGCAAGGTCCTTAGATGAGGCATTTGAATATTCGAAAAGGCTCATTGATACCGTAGAGAAATATAATGGTGTAATCACTCTGCTGTGGCATAATGGTCCGTTCAGCTGGCCTATCAGGAAGAATTGGAAATTATTATATGAGAAAATACTTAAATATTGTTATGATAAAAATGCATGGATGACCAGCGGTGAAGAAATTTACAACTGGTGGACGAATGAAAGCAAAGTGCAATTTTATCCATCTTGAAAACTGGTCCTTATCAACCATGGATCTCCAGTCCATGATCAAAAAGGCATTTTGGAACAGCTGCAAGCTGTAAAAGGTCACAATCATTGAAAAAGATCAACAGTAGGTGTTTTCTTGAATCAGACTGACAAAAAAGCATTGTTCATAATACAGGCTTACAATAATTTCCAAAAAGAATCTATTAACAGTACATGCCATTATTTTAAAGAATGTTCAGTGTTAGTTAGATCCAATCCCATCTCAGAGTTTTATAAATACGTTAAGACGCCATTTTTGGAAACGTTCAAGCTGGACTACAAGATAGACCTTAATAATATTCCTTCAAATCTGTCTGTTCATCCGACCCCGATCTTATACGCTCCCCTTAATT
>CALBTS010000104.1 GCA_937968035.1 uncultured Methanomethylovorans sp. | reverse complement strand
GTAATTGCCGGACCAGACAGCAAGACCTATCTGGTAACCGGGGTTTGTACGGCAATAACCAACACAACTTACGGTAACTGGTATTTAAAGGATGCAACAGGTACTATTTATATCTATGGTACTCTCGATGCGAAGGGCGCTACGAAAAACTTTTTAAGCCTGGGACTTGAAGTGGGTGACGAAGTTACTGTTCAGGGGCCAAAAACAACCTACGGAACAACGGTGGAACTGGTAGACGTAACAGTTATCAAGATTAATAAATCACTTGTGAAAGTTGATTCGGTAGAAAACGCAGTACTTCCGCTCGAAGGTGGTGAATTTATTGCTTACCTTACATGTAAAGGACAAGGTGTATCTGTAGATATTCCTGAAGATGCCGAATCATGGTTGTCAATTTCCTCCATCCAATCTGCAGGAACCAGTACTGTTGTGAAATTCAATGCCGCTGAAAATGCCGGCGGAGATCGTTCAACTACTCTCATATTCAGCACTACTGACGGAACAAAAGATTATACTGCACAAACAACCCTCACCCAGAAAGGAGCGATTATAAATGTATCTGTTGCCCAGTTTATAGCGGCGGAAGTAAGCAACATTCAGTATCGCCTGAAAGGTGTGATAACCAATATTACCACTGCCTCATCTGGCAGATTATACCTGAGAGATTTCTCTGGTGAGGTCTATGTATATGGTATTCAGGATTTCAGTACCAAAGGTTTAAAAGTGGGTGACATCATCACAATTGTCGGGAAACGTTCTGCATATAATGGAACTCCACAAGTAAGCGGTGCAGTCCTGGAAAGCTTTATTCCTGTAACACCGGCAACCATTGCAGAGGTGCTGACTAAACCTGACGATCCCGCGGTATACTATATGGTGACCGGTGAAATTACGTCGATTACCAATGAAACATATGGTAATCTTTATTTGAAAGACGGCGTCAGTGAAATCTACGTGTATGGCTGTTATCCTGGTTATGGTGCAACAGGCGAGGATAGAAAATACCTGATAGCAAATAAAGGCCTTAAAGTGGGAGACCAGTTGACGGTTATTGCACCGAAGATTACCTATACAAGTTCATCAACAGGAGTATCAACAATTCAACTTTCACCCAGCTTTTATTTCAGCCACGTAAGTGCGAAGTAAATGGTACGAAACCTTATACCATAAGTATGTGAAACGCGCCATAAGCTGCGTGACAGATAATAAAGGGGGCTGCCTCAATGCGAGGCAGCTTTCTTTTTTTATCAGCGTGCCGGACGTGATAGATGACCGGAGGTCTGGTTAAAGGAAATGAAGAGAAGTTGGAGACATGGAGATATTGCATCCGCAAAGTTCATAAAAGTTAATATGTATGTTGATAAAAGAGATATTTTCTTCTTGCCTCCTCTGCCACCCTTGCCTATTTTAGCAAAACCCGTTCAACATTACGGAAGGTAGACTAACTAACTTATTTTCAAACTTTAATATTTTTTAACTATCAATGG
>CALBTS010000103.1 GCA_937968035.1 uncultured Methanomethylovorans sp. | reverse complement strand
CGTGCCTTGCAGGTCCAAAAAGACCCCAAGACCGCATAATGCTTTCGGAAATGCCCCACGTGTTCCACAAGGCAATGGAAACGGCTTTCAGAGAGAAGAGGGGAGGGGAGATACTTGCAGCAGATCCTAACTACAATCGCTGGCTGGAAGAAGGAGGATACAGCATTGCCAGGGACAAGCATCCAGGCCATTCTGGTCTTCTGAAGATCAAATGTGCTGACGATGATGTTTCTGTTTCGCACGGTGCTGTGGTCATTGCCTCCATTACCTCATGCACCAATACTTCCAATCCTGCAGTGCTTATAGGTGCAGGCCTGCTTGCGAAAAAAGCTGTTGAAAGAGGCCTGCGGGTAAAACCCTTCGTGAAGACCAGCCTGTCTCCTGGCTCCAGGGTGGTAACGGACTATCTGAAAGCAGCCGGATTGACACCTTATCTCGAGGCTCTGGGATTCCATGAGGTGGGCTATGGATGTACCACATGTATCGGTAACAGTGGTCCTCTTAAGGATTCGGTTTCCCAGACAATAAAGAACAAGGACCTTACAGTTGCTGCGGTGCTTAGCGGTAACAGGAACTTTGAAGGTAGGATCAATGCCCAGGTAAAGGCGAACTATCTTGCTTCTCCCATAATGGTGGTCGCATTTGCCCTTGCAGGCACAGTGGACATTGACCTTACCCGGGAACCTGTAGCATGCGATCCTAATGGACAGCCAGTGTATCTGAAAGATATATGGCCCGGGCGGGAAGAGATCAACGATCATGTTTCCAGATACGTACTTCCTGAAATGTTTGAAAGCCAATACTCCAACGTGTTCGAAGGCACACAACTGTGGAAGCAAATGAATGCGCCCAGCGGTACCCAATATAAATGGGATCCGGAATCCACTTATATCCAGGAGCCACCTTTCTTCAAGGATTTCCCACTTGATATAGGGGGAAAGCAGGATATTAAGGGTGCAAGGGTGCTGGCAATGCTGGGTGACAGTATAACCACTGATCACATATCGCCCGCCGGGTCCATACCTGCCCACTATCCCGCAGGAGAATACCTCCTTAACCACAATGTAGATGAAAAGCATTTCAATTCGTATGGAGCCCGCAGAGGAAATCACGAGGTCATGATGCGTGGGACCTTTGGTAATGTAAGGCTCAAAAATCAGCTTGTGCCAGGAAAAGTAGGGTCCTGGACCCTCCATCTGCCAGACAGGCAGGAGATGTACATCTATGATGCTGCCATGCAGTATATGAAAGAAAAGGTCCCATTGATAGTGGTCGCAGGCAAGGAGTATGGTACCGGCAGTTCCCGTGACTGGGCTGCCAAGGGTACTCAGCTCCTGGGAGTACAAGCAGTGATAGCTGAATCGTTCGAGCGCATTCACCGCAGCAATCTTATTGGGATGGGAGTACTGCCTCTGCAGTTCAAGGATGGGGAGAATGCCGGATCCCTTGGATTGGATGGGACCGAAGTATATGACCTGCTGGATATTTCCATGTTGCAGCCTGCCGGTGAACTGAGGGTCATGGCTCATAAGGAAGATGGAACAGAAAAAGCCTTTAATGTCATGGTCAGGCTTAACTCTTTCGTTGAGGTGGAATATTTCCGCAATGGAGGTATACTGCATAGGTTCCTAAGGGAGAGGATCAAAGGGAACTGAGGTTCCCTTACGTTATCTTCAAAAAAAGAGCGCTCTACTCTGCTGATAAAAGTAGCGCAAGTACAGTAAAATTAACGTATAGATCCAGTGATAGAGCATTTCCCGGAAAAATGTAAAAAGAACTTTGTCGGCTTACCTTAATAACACCGACAACACGTATCTCGTAATTATAATTTAGGATATTGATAACTGAAATGTTCAGTATCTCTTTGGTGGCCTGTGAGCTGGCAGGCAGTCCCTGCAGTATACTGGTCTGTCGGGGTCAGGTGCGAAAGGTACCTGTGTTTCCTTACCACAGTCTGCGCAGGTTGCATTGTGCATCTCTCTGTTTTCCCTGTTGAAACCACCACGGCTGCTGCCGCCTCTGTTTCCTTGGGATGATCCGGATCCTCTGCGGTCCATATCTTTTACCTCCTATTTCTTTTATTATCAATCTATCCAAAAGAGACACTCTGTTTCTGGTAGGAGGCTTTTTGAACATAATTGATTGGTTTATACATTGTTTTTTCAAATATAATGCTTTTGCTCAAAAAAAGCTAAAAAATCATATTAATATGAAACTGTAGATTGCGATTTTATTTAAAATCAATGTCTATTATATATTTTTTTATATCTTTTTCTGCACCATCACCAAAATTAGTTCCAAAACTGCAGAGTTCATAAAGTATCACACTGACTCCGTGAAAAAACCAGTCTAAACATAATAAATTGATAACGCTTATCTAAAAAACATGGTGCATGACAACAATAAATGTATTCTAGTACTCTGCGTTTTTGTAAATGGATTAAATCAAGCTAAAAGTTGTTTGTGAGTTTTTTCCTGAACTTGAAAGTGCTAATAATGTACCTGAAATGACAAAGTAAGCTGTAGAATAGGGATCGAAGAACCTGATAAAAGGATGCAACGGATACAATAGATGGTAATCTGCAACAACACTTAAATATCTTTGAATAAAACACTCATTTGACATATTTTACTAAAAACACGTTACTTACAAAATGGGGTTTTAATGAACCAGGTAAAAAAAGGCTTAGAGGGTGTTGTAGCTCTGGATACGCAAATATCTTTTATAGATGGTGTCCAGGGCATACTCAAATACAGAGGTATAGAGATAGAAAAGCTTGCAGATCTTTCTTACGATGTGGTTTCTTATCTTCTTATATATGGAATGATACCCGACGCGGAAGGACTTAACGAATTTTCCAGGGAGCTTCGTAAAGAGCGAAATGTGCATCCGCATCTTCTGCACATGTTAAAGTTCTGTGATTTTGAGAATGAGTCCCTCGATGCCTTGAGAACTGCTATATCCATATGTGCGCATTTTGATGAAGATTCACATGACATTTCAGAGCAGGCCAATTTTAGAAAGACCATACGTCTCATTGCCCGGTTTCCGACGATGGTTGCCTCTTTCTACAGGATGGCGAATGGCCTGGAAGTGATATCTCCAGATCCATCTCTTTCCCATGGAGCGAATTTTCTGTATATGCTAAGAGGGTCCCGCCCTACTGAACTGGAAGCAGAGGCAATGGAAAAAGATTTTATTCTAAGTGCAGAGCATGAACTGAATCCTTCGACGTTCGCTTTGAGGATAACAGCTTCCACTCTCTCCGATCTGCATTCTGCCATCATCTCTGGTCTGTGTACCCTTAAAGGTCCCCTGCATGGCGGAGCAAGGAAGGGAGTAATGGATATGCTGGATGATATTGGTTCACCTGATAATATCGCAGCATATGTTCAGGAACATCTGGAACATAAGCAGAGAATAATGGGATTCGGACACCGGGTCTATAAGACCTATGATCCCCGGGCCCGTATCTACAGGGAAATAGCAAGAAAAGTAGCCATGGAAAAAGGTAATAGCCACTGGTTCGACCTTGCCAGGGAAATAGAGTCAGTAATGTATCACGAAATGGTCGAGAACAAGCATAAACCCATATATCCGAACGTAGATTTCTACTCTGGTGTACTATATAAGGACCTGGAGATCCCTTCATATCTTGCAACTTCTATATTTGCCATAGGAAGGATATCCGGATGGATAGCTCATTGTCTGGAACAATATGGTGACAACAGGGTTATCAGGCCAAGGGCACATTTTGTTTAAAAATATAGAAATGATCTAAAAGTTCAGACGTGATCAAAAGTATCGGGTCTCGAAGAACAGAGTTCATATATCCCTGTTTGCCTTTCTTTTTTCAGCCATTTTTTTTAGTTGCTCGTTCATGGCCTTGAAGCCATTTTCCGTGTCTTCTTTGATCAGATACATGAATAATGGCACCAGAAGGCCGCTGAATTTCTCGCAGTTGATGAAATGCACACTTCCATCTTCCATTTCCTCGATCCTGAACAAATGCTCACCATCTAACAGGCCATTTACCCAGAAATGTCCCATCCAGCGGATCTCTTTATTTACCTCCGCATTGAGCACCACAGGTTTGAGATTTATCTTAAAGGAGTTACTGGTTTTAAACTCCACTTCGAGTAGCTCTCCAATTTGCAGTTTTCCAGAGACCCGGGTGATAAATGGATTCCATGCATGATACTCTTTGAGATCAGAGAGGACTTCCCATACATCTTCTGGTGATGCCAGAATGTTGATCGTTGTACAAATTCGTTTCATATTGATCTTTCGAAACTTTTAAAAACTCACCATATCTTAAGGTGCATTCTTATTATGACATCAATCATCAAGGGATTTGCGTTACCTGCATTCTTGAAGTAATGTGCAGGCCGTATGCCTGCAAACGTGAAAAAAACCAGTAAAGCACTAGTGAGTGAATACCTCATTCAATTCTCCTTGCCAATTGAATGCATGGAGTTCAAACTTTAAATGTTTAGCGTTTGGTATATGATCAAAAGACAATAATATGAGCGAAGAGATCCCTTCACTCAATTTTCAAATGCAAGCGCAGCTTTTGGGCAGACTTCCACGCATCTGCCACACTTTATACAATCTCTTTTCGACAGACTGTTACGTACATCCAGTTGCATAGGACATACCTTATCACACTTCTTACAGTTGATGCATTTTTCAGCATCCAATTTTACCCGATATCGGTCTTTCCCCAAAATGTGCTGCAATGTACCCATGGGGCAGAAAGTACACCAGGTCCTGGGATTTATGGAAAGGCCCAGCAATATTGCTATTGTAGTTGTGGTCAGACACATGATCACAAATATCATGCCTATCTGATTGAACAGACCTTGGGTCTGTAGCAGCCTGTATCCCATAAATCCCATCATGAACAGGAATATGGGTACCCTTATCCAGAAACTCCTGAGCACATGCGGGATCTTTTTATTCTGACTGATCTTGCCCACCCAGAAATCGTTGAAACTGCCTCTGGGACACAGATTTCCACAGAACCACCTTCCTCTGAAAGGACTGATGGCCAGCAACGTGCCAAACACCAGGAGCATGAAGTATCCCAGTACCGGATACCACAAACCTGCAATAGATACAATGACTACAAGGATCCCAAGATATGGAGTGATTTTAAGCATTTTATTCACCAACGACCTTTTCAAGGAACAGCTATAACATTCTGTTCCTCTTCCCATATGATCAGTTCTTTTTCAACACGCTCAACCCAGCTATGGATTATTTCCATGATAAGCTCCCTGATCTCTCTCTTGTTCCTGATCCTGTACACGAAGAAATAGCCTCCTCCTTCCAGGTTATTCTGGGACTTTTGCAGCACCTTTTTTTCCGTGAGCTTCTTGGCGCTTCTCTGTACTGTGGATATGTCAAGAGCCAGATCTGCAGCTATTTGCTCGGTGGTGAACCACCTGGTATTATGTCCCAACAGATGTTTCAATACAAGAAGCTCTGCTTTTGTCAGGTTGAGACCACACTTTATGACAGCTTCGATCTGGAACTCCTTACATGCAAAATCTACCATAGCACTACCTCTGTATGTTTACAGTACTGTTTTAATGTTGCAGTATTATATATACCATGTCAAGTACTGCAATATACTGAGCAATAATGGAAGTACTGCTAAAAAGAGGGAAAGCCCTTAACGCAGATCCCGATATCAAGATCATTCGCAAGATGAGCAAATTCTGTTCATTGTTTGACATAGCCGGGTGTCAGCTTTTTCTCCAGCAAGGTAAAAGAAAGATCTATGAACAAGGCCAGAACAATTGCAGGGATAGCTCCTAAGAGCAGTCTTTCAGTGTTATAGCCGATCAGCCCCTGGAAGATGATCTCTCCCAATCCTCCACTACCTATGAACGCAGTAAGCACAGCTATACTGTTTGCCAGGATGGCTGCAAACTTGATACCTGCGAACATGGCAGGATATGCATTAGGGAACCTTATATAGCGCTGTATCTGCCATTCACTGAGCCCAATACCGTTAGCATAGTCTATAAGTGCGGGGTCCACGTTTGTAAGACCAATGTATGTGTTCTTGATTATAGGTAAAAGCGCCCTCAGCATTATGGCTATCAGTGCAGGGACAAAGCCTATCCCCAGAAAAGGTACCACTATGGCTATCACTGCAAAACTGGGCACAGCCTGCACAAGGTTGGCAAAGTTCATCACAACCGATGCCAGCCGCTGGCTATAGAGAGAAGCGAATGCAAGAGGTACCGCTACCAGAATGCTTGCCAGCAACGTGGTATATACGAGCACTATATGTTCCCATGTTGCATTCAGTATCATTTCTGTGGCTGCCATGTACCATACCTCTTGTACAACTCCTTCTCGACCCTTCCGGCCCCGAGGTCCAGTATGACAGCCAGTATCCCTGTCCACAGGCCTGCCAGCAGTATAGCGTCCTTCTCATACAGCTGGATGCCGTTCTGGAGCACGGTTCCAAGTCCTCCGGCAGCCACAAGTCCTCCCAATGTGACGACACCCATGGTGAAAACCAGAGCTATCCTTATCCCCCCGGCTATGAGAGGCAGGGACATAGGTATCCTTACTTTGAGAAGTATGTCCCGTGGTGACAGGCCAATAGCCTCGGCCACATATATGTATTTGCTATCTACGCCTTTAAGGCCCGTGTAGGTGTTCCTTGCTATAGGCAAAACAGAGTAGATCACCGAGGCAGCTATAGTTGGTCCGGTTCCCAGACGCAGCAGAGGCAAAAGAATGACCAGCAATGCCAGATCAGGTATTGTTTCCAGAATATTGAGGAAGTTAAGTACCGGGGAAGCTATCCCCGGCCTGATGTAGATCAGCACTCCCACACTAACGCCTATTATCACCGATATGATCAGGGCGATACTGAACATTTCCAGGTGTTCAATGGTCCGCACGGTAAGCAGGTGCTTGTCCCACAATGCCACAATTTCGCGGAAATTCTCTATCATCTTGCCCCATTTACTTTTCTTTATATTAACTTCAAAAGCACTTCGTCAGATACAAGCATCCCGCCTACTGTATCTCCGTCCATTACCATTGCTATGTATTCCCCGCTCCTTTTCATCTCAGAGAGCGCTGTTGCCACCGAGTCACGCAAAGCAAAGACCTTCATGGGTTTTGCTATGTCTCTAAGAAACGGATGGTCATCCTCACATTTTAACAGGTTCACCATTTCCACTTTGCCTGCCAGCATACCATTCTCAAAGACAATACCGATCTCAGTGTCCCTGTCTTTCATGATCTCCACTGCATCACAGGCTTCTACTCCTCCGTCCAGGATGTACTTCGCATCCAGTGGGGTCATCAGATCCTTGACATTCAATGTGTCCATATGCTTGAACTTCCGTTCAGTATCCACGATATCTGCAACCAGGTCGTTCACAGGGTCAAAGATGAGGTCTTCCGGAGCACCCACCTGCACAAGCCGGGCATTGTCCATGATGGCGATCCTGTCCCCAAGTCTGAAAGCCTCTTCTATGTCATGGGTGACAAAAACTATAGTCCTGCCGATCTCTTTCTTTATTTCCAGGAACTCTTCTTGTAACTGCTTTCGCAAGATCGGGTCCAGAGCCCCAAAGGGTTCATCCATCAGAAGAAGTGGCGGGTCCATGGCAAGAGCCCTGGCAAGACCCACACGCTGCTGCTGTCCTCCGCTTAGTTGTCGTGGGTACCTCTTAATGAACCTGTCCGGTGACAGGGAAACGAAATCCAGCAGATGACGCACTCTTGCGTTTGTCCTTTTCTCGTTCCAGCCCTCAAGTTTAGGGACCAGGCCCACATTCTCCCCGATCGTCATGTGAGGGAACAGGCCAATGTTCTGTATCACATAGCCCATGTTCCTTCTGAGCCTTACAGGGTCTAACTGCATGACATCCTGTCCATTTATCCGGATGCTCCCTGTGTCCGGTTCTATCATCCTGTTGATCATCCGAAGTGTTGTGGTCTTGCCGGAACCGCTTGGCCCGATGAGGATCAGCAGTTCTCCCCCCTCTATGGCAAGGTCCAGGGATTCCACAGCATAACGGGAACCATATTTCTTGCTTACCTGCTGCAGTTCAATGGAATCTATCCTTTCAAACAATCTCTGGGTCGGCATCTTTTGTTTCCGGGTATTGTTTTGTAAAAAAGTAATGGAAGAGACTTATAGATACTTATGCTTCAATAAGCCCTTCCTGGACAAGGAACTCCCTTGCGATATCCCGTGGCTCCATCTTGTCCACATCGAACTTGTAGTTAAGTTCTCTCATGGTATCTGTATCTATCCTGCCATCCAGTTTCTTTAAAGCCTCCACCGCATCAGGATTACTATTCGCGAAATTTTCTGTCATGATGTAGATAGCATCATAAGGAGGCAATGCATTCATGTCATCCTCAAGTACCCTCAGGTTGAAGACCTCGTTCCTGGTATCCGTAGTATATGCGGATATGGCATCCACGTCATCGATCCTGATAGCCTCGTACATTACCGTGGCCACCGCCTGTTTGTAATCCTTGAACTCTATGGCGTATACGTCCTTTATGCGGGGCAGCCCATCCTCTCGGGTGGCGAACTCAGGGTCTGTACCTATGGTCATCTGGGAAGCATATTCTTTCAGATCGCTGATCTTCGTGACGCTATTTGCCTCTGCCCAATCCTCTTTCACTGCGATGGCATACGCATCCTCGAATCCCGGACTGCTGACGATCAATATCTTGTCAGTCTCCTTCAATCCTTTTTCCGTTTCACTGTACACTACTTCAGGGTCCCACACTTCCAATGCTGGTTCTTTGAGGATCTGGCTGTAGGCGGTTCCTGTGTATTCCACATAGGTGTTTATTTCGTCCTTCTTCAATGCTTCATAATTGACGAACGTTCCTCCCAGCCCTTCGATAACATCGGTCTTATATCCTGCATCTTCCAGCATAATTGCTGCCATGTGAGCAAGTATGTACGATTCCTGGAAGAGTTTGGATCCTATTACCACAGTAGGCTTTTCATCAGTTGTCTTTTCTGAACAACCGCTTGCGATCAAAGCAAAAAATATCACTAATACCATCAGGACAGATCTTCTCATTTGCATATCACATCCACTTTCGGTTTGTTGATAAAGTGCTCAAAGGTTCCCACTTTTCTACATGGGAATCGAACTTACTGCTTGAGGTGCTGGAGCTTGTTGAAGTATCTATCTATTTCCTCCCAGTTGAGGATGTTCCAGAAAGCATCTATGAATTTACCCCTCTCGTTCTTGTAATCCAGATAGTAGGCATGCTCCCATACGTCTATAGCCATAAGGATAGGAAAATCCGGGAACGCATTGACATTGTGCTTTTCTATCTGCATGATCCCCAGCCTTTTGGTGTCATTGCAGAAGGTGAGTGCTGCCCAGCCTGAACCTTCCACGCTTGCTGCCGTCTGAGTGAACTCCTTTTTGAAACGCTCGAAGTTCCCGAAATCTTCCTTTATGACCTCGGCCAGTTCACCTACGGGCTCTTTTGTGGCATTGCCTGCCGGGGTCATCTCCCACCAGAAATAATCATGCAGCACATGACCGCCCAGATTAAAGGCCACAGCTTTGGCAGTTGCCTTGTAGTCAAAGTCCGTACCTTCCCTGCGGGCCTTTTCCATCATCTGCAGCAGTGAGTTCACATTAGTGACATAGGCCTGATGGTGCTTGTCGTGGTGTATACGCAGTTGCTCTTCTGAAATATACGGTTCAAGGTCCGCATAACCATATTTCAGAGCCGGTAACTTATACAGTTCTTTAGCCATAGTAGATTCCCCATATTGATCGGCCAGAAGGGTCTGTTCTATAATATTGAGGGAGTATCTGAAAGGATAACTCCGGTTACAGATCCTGCTAACCAATTCCCTGATTCCATACTCACAAAATATCTCAGACCACAATGTTGCTTGAATTCCCACAAAATTTCCGATACAACAAGTAGTCCTATATATTGCATTCAAAAAGCTTCTATATATACTTATGGAATAAGGTTCCGGTAAAAAACAAAATTATCAACAGCAGTAGACTAATACATACGATGGTGAAGCAGATGCTGCATGGCATTTAAAAAGAATTAGCAAGTCCTATGCTCACACTATGCCTCTGCGACTTCCTTTATCCTCTTCTCCTGCTCTTTCATCTCCTTGATCTCTCTCAGACGGCGGATGATGACCTCCAGCAGGAATATAATGAGGGCTGCCAGAATGAAGTAGA
>CALBTS010000102.1 GCA_937968035.1 uncultured Methanomethylovorans sp. | reverse complement strand
GAGATCGTATTCGGTGACTGGAGTTCAGACGTGTGCTCTTCCGATCTCCTAAGGCCACAGGTTGGAACAAAAATTTATAATGAATATAAGAATGAACTATTTGTCGGGAACTTTCGTGGGGTAATTAGGCCGTCTCAAATAGATGAAGAAACTGAAAAGATTATAAAAAAAGATAGCCTGCTTTATTCTTGGTATTATACGTACAACACGCCGGAGTTGGAGCAAAAATTGGATACTTATAGGGAAATGAAAATAAAGTACGTGCCAATACAGCATAGACTCATGTTCTTGAAGGTACAATAATTTTATATTTATGGTATAAACCATAAATCGATTTTTAGGCAATCTACTAGAATCATCTGCAAACGGAGTGAGTATGAAATATGCAAAAAAATTGCGGAAATCAAAAATAAAAATTACTATAGTCTGGCAAATTTGCTATAATTTTATGTTTTTATTGATCCGCGCTTGATACTTAGAAACAATATTTTTCATAAATTTGCCAAACTTCAGTAAAATTATACTAACTATAGCTTCAATAATGACATCGGCTAACGCGCAACTTCGAGCGAAAATCTTCCTATGCCGACTAAATCAAAACTGAGATAGCTCCTTATGAAAGAATATCTTTTCTGTGCCTTTGCGTACAATAATCACGATTCATCGGTGTCCTTTGGTGTTGGTAAGAAAGTGGTTCTTGTGTTAGAGGCAGAAAGGATATTTCGAAAGAAAAAGAAGGGTTGCAATCCGGAAGAAATGGAAGACCTTATTAACGAGGGTTTAAAGTATTTAGGCAAAAAAGCTAAAGACGTGTCATATTGGGCCATGGCAACTTTGAATAATCTCTCCCTAACAAAGAGCGATATTATTGATTTGCAAACGGGACGACCAAAAGAGCCTTATTGGAAGGAAATTTGCATCATTGGGTTGAAGCGGAATATTTTAATTATTAATCATCACCTTTCTCATGCGGCCACATATCTTTTATCACCATTTGAGCATGCCATCATAACGACATGTGATGGTGGGGGTGACCATGATCCCAAAATAGGTGTTGGTGAGTGCTTCGCTGCTTATAGAGGCGACAAAGATACTATCGAACGACATGAGATCGAAATACCAAATCTTATTACGGGCAAGACATATGCTTCGGCTTCCGCATTTATATATAATGCAAAGCATTGCGAAGGCAAATTGATGGCGCTGGCAGCATATGGTAAATTACGGAAAGAGTATTTGTATACAGTGGAAAGTATTTATCGTAATCTGGAGACGGTCGCCTATCCTGTTGGGGAAAAATTACTGGATCAGGCATTCCCAGGCTTAAGAGGGGCAGCATCAGAGCCTATTCCGGACGAAAGAGCTAAGGATTTTTGCGCAACGTTACAAAGTTTTTTCGTAGCGCGACGGCTTGAAAATACAAAACAAGTTGTTGATAAGTTGTATAGGAAGGGGGATAATTTTGTTCTCGCGGGAGGAACTGGGCTAAATCTTGATCTTAATACCTCTATATTAAATGAGTTGCCTCATATGCAGCACTTTATTGCGCCTTGCTGCGACGACACGGGGCAATCGTTAGGAGCATTGTGCATTTTGATTAATAAGGTGCTTGGCGTGCGGCCGGATGTCAGTTTACCTTATCTTGGCATGGGGCTCGCGGCAACTGAGTATGATTACAACACCATCAATAAAGTAATTGATGTTCTATTGCAAAACGGGGTAGCAATTTTACACCATGGTCAAGCAGAAATCGGCCCAAGAGCTTTAGGAAATAGATCTTTAATCGTTAGGCCGGATAGTTTGGAGGTGAAGAGAAAATTGAGTGAAACGATCAAGCAGAGAGAAGGATATCGTCCCCTAGCACCTGCGGTTGTTGAGGAGGGAGTTGAGGATTATTTTGTCGGTCCTCTTAAATCGCCGTTTATGCTATATAGGTATAACATTGTCGAATCTGCGCGCGGAAAAATCCAAGGGGCGATTCATTATGATAATAGTGCCAGAGCTCAGACTGTTAACAGGCAAACGAATCCATTCTTTTATGATCTTATAGAAAAATTTGGAGACAGAACAGGTATTTACGCTTTGCTTAATACTTCACTCAATCTGAAAGGATATCCAATAGCCAATAGTATTGAAGATAGCCTAATAATTTATGATAAAATAGATGGCCCCAAGGTACTAATATACAACGGCGCGATTGTAAAATTATCATATTCTAGTGGCGAATTATGCAAGAATACGATTTAAAGAAATATCTTGAAAAATATAAAAATTCTACCGTTGATTTTTATCGTTTTAACGGGAATTACGGCGATTCCCTGATTTGGCATGGCACGATGAAGTTATTATTAGAACTTGGCATTAAAGTGGATTATGTTGACTTATTATCGGCCAGTAAACATGAGGTGCTTTTTATCGATGGGGGTGGAAATTTTGTTGATTATTACGCTGATGTTCGAAATTTTTTAATCGCAAAGCCTGCGCTCTATAAAGATGTAGTCATATTGCCGCATACCATCTTCGGTGATAAGCAAATTGAAACCCTCAACAATATGAGGAGCGGCACGACGATATTTTGCAGAGAGAAGGTATCGGCTAAATTTGTGGGAGAAAAAGTTAAAAACGGCAAGGTATATATATGGCATGATTGCGCATTTTATAATTCGTTTCCTATCATGGCAGATGGAAGCGGATTTCTTAATGCCTTTCGCTCTGATCAGGAATCACTTTTGCGGGCTAAACCGAGTTCCAATATTGATATCTCATATAACGGATATGCTACTAAACCGCTTGATGAGTTTTTGGCGGTATTACAAAAATATGATCAAATTAATACGGATAGGCTTCATGTTGCTATTGCGGCTACATTATTAGGCAAACAGGTGAAATTATATTCAAATTCTTATTATAAAAATAAAGCTGTTTTTGAATATTCTTTGAAAAAATTTCCAAATATTGAATTTATTGAATAATTCAATGGGTTTAAGCAGAGCACTAGTCATTGTCTGATCTTAAACATTATTTTACCCTTTTGATAGTGTCCTATTAGCACCATTTATAGTAGAATTCAAAATTTAGCCCTACTTCGACACTTGGGTAGGTTAATTCTATAATTTACAATAAAAATTATGCCAAGTTTTCACTACATTTTGGCACTTTTTATGCGTGAAGGTATATTCAGTTTCAATCGTTGTGTCAAAGGGCACTTAAAAATGTACCACCCCCTCCGGTGGGCACTTGGGTGGTGCATTTTAAGTGCCCCCTGACAGTATCTAGAATATTATTCATGCCTGTATTTCTGGAATACATTGCAAAGTATCGTAAAATTTTATTCGCCTTATCAATCATATTTTCTGCGGCTATTTCTTTTTATCAGTCTTCATGACTTTCGTCTTAAATATGATACCTTTATCTTCTACTCGCGTTTCTATCTTTTCGCTAGTACCATCCATTCGCTTTGTCTCCGCAAAGTGCTGTGGGAAAATAATTCCCTTACTTTCCACTTTTGTTCGATGTGTCTTTTCACTGGTTTTACTTTCGAATGTGTCAGCGGTACGTTTAGTGAATATAATACCCTCTTGTCCTTCCCGTGTTCGACTCAATTCCTTGCTTGTTTTTATATCCACTACTTTGGCAACTCGTTCTGTGAAAATTATACCCTCTGTATCCATTGTCACTTCGGCCAAGACCTCTCCTGTTTTTTTGCTTCTAACAATTGCAACTTTGTCAGTAAACAAAATTCCTCGTTTTTCAATCGTTGTCTCTAGAGCAAAGGGGAATTGGTCTCTAAGTGCGCCAACTGCGCCCTTGATGAGTAAGGCGTCATGCTTACATTCTTCACATCTGGTTGGTAAATCCCATCCATTTTTCTTACATTTCAATTGCATGCCTGTTGATATCTGGAAGGATTTACCACATTGTGAACATG
>CALBTS010000101.1 GCA_937968035.1 uncultured Methanomethylovorans sp. | reverse complement strand
TATTTTTTACTTAATCAATTCTGACTGACACTATATGCGGTTTCTTTGCCAAACCACTTTTCTTTTTACAGCGTTTTTCTGGAAATCATCAATACTGTCGTTTGTCCAGACATATTTATCACCCTGGTAAGAGTAGAATTCGCACATCATGCATGATGATAAAGGAATTTCAATCCAATAGAAGAATTCCCCATGCCATTCATACAGGTATATCGCTGTGCCAATATAATAATCAGCTGTGTCCATCATGGCTATTTTATCTCTTAACCATTCTGGATTTTCAGGTAAGTCATCATGTTTCCTGCATGACATTGCCAGTATCACCAGTAAAATAAAGAGTACTCTCTGTTTCATGACATGGTTTTTACCGCTTCATTCCTTTAATGGGTTTCTTCTTTTGGGTATTTATTATAAGTTCCCTGCTATTTTTTACTCAAGGTAATACGATTGTCTTAAACTTGTATCTCATCATATAAATTAAAATCGCCGTAAACAATCAGGATTGATTGGATAAAAGTTTCAAAACGCACACTGAATTCCTGTGTTTCAGATTTTAGCACTTTTGTATAATCTGAATTCATTGTACCACAACTCCAAAGATATTCTGCCAGTTCCTTCACATAGCTTAGGTTTATTTCACCACTGTTCTTCCCGACAACCGAATCAGAAGCACTGAACCTCTTGAGAAATGGTTGAAAATAGCTGGATTTATACACACGACCCTCACCAGACCCCATCCAACCTGGAGATCTAGTCTCTGGGGTCAGATTTGATACCTTAACCTGACCTGGGAAAGGGGGAGGTTGGGGATGGTTTTAAGAGGATGTCCTGGTATTTTGGGGTTAAGACATTTCAGGATATAAGAATTGGTATCATTTCCTGGCCGTTGAATGCAAAAATTCTAATTTCCATTCATTATCAATCTTTTTGAATGTTGCACTTTCCAGCCAATTTGGGGTAAGGTGTATCGTGTCATTGATTACAAATTCTCCTTGATTAAAGTATCTCATATTTCCAGTATTCTGATCCACATTTATGATGAAATTATCAAATTTGTAATCAGCCGTGGCATTTGGCATACTTGTAATCAATTTTATCAACGAATCATTATTGAAGACCACTCCATCTTCGAATAGGACAAAATCTTCGGTAGATAGATCTTTCATCTTTTCGAAGTCTCTCGTTTTCATTGCATCAAAATAGCCTATCAATACCGCTTTCAATTTCTCGGGATCATCGATCTTATCTTGTTGACAGGAATAGAAAAACAGAACTCCAATGATCAGGAAAATTACCGATGGTTTTTTCATAACTATTTGTTTTAGAGGTTAACGAATAACCAAAGGTAAGTGATATGATTTCTAAAGTCAAGTAATTTTTCTAATGCAAATATTTAGTCTTATAAAACATTGATTTCAACGGGCATTGTGGAAATTTAAACAGATTGGACACATGAATTGCTTTCCCGTCCTGGTTGGCCCACACTGACGAACACCCCACGACCCTCGCCATCCCCCCTCCAACATGGAGATCGTGTCTCTGGGTGTAATAGCCGGAGCCATTGACCACTTCTGGCCGGCTTTAAGTTCAAAAATCTAATTTATAGAATAACAGACGATTATAAACGGCTGTGGATAGTCAATCAAAGCCGGCGAAGAGTGGTCAGGGGGATCGGCTTATGCACTCATAACCACCATCCAAGTAATATTCAAACCTCATCTGACTTTCAAATTATGTCCAACTATTTTGGGGGTTAGGACACCCATAAAACCTGGAGATCGTGTCTCCGGGGTCAGAATAGATACCTTTACATGACCTGAGAAAGGGGAGGTTAAGAATGCTCAAAATAAAGTTCGGGTACTTTTGTGATCCGGAGAACAAACGCAGGCAACCAAATGTTCTGATAATGAATTATATTTATGATCTTGTCCGGTCATCTTTAATTGCATGATATGAATATCGAAATCTTACGGGATTACTGTATTTCAAAAAGAAATGTCACCGAAAGCTTCCCGTTTGGAGATGACACTCTTGTCTTCAAAACAGGGGGGAAGATTTTTGCCCTGGTAAATCTTGAAGGGGAACTCAGACTGAATCTGAAATGTGACCCGGTTGTGGCGATTGAATTAAGAGAAAGATATTCAGCTGTAAGCCCGGGCTATCATATGAACAAGAAACACTGGAACACTGTCCGGATTGATGGATCTGTTCCTGATAATGTACTTTACTCCTGGATAGACCACTCATATGACCTCGTATTGAAAAAGAAGTGAGCAGATGTTCAATAAGCACCCTGGAACGCATTTCTGAATGCTTCGTGATTATTCTATACAGACCGAAGAACCGGAAATCTGTCTTAAGGATGACAGCCTTGACCTCCTGACCACATCCGGCCGGGGTCTCTTCTGCTCAGCCAAAGAAAAACAGGTTAACCAGGGAGTTCAATATGAACAAATGTTACCTTTGAAGATAAGGACTGCCAGTACCATTTATCAATTTGCCATTTGAGATGGTCGAAACAGAGAACTTAAACCTGAACCCTGAATTACCCCGGGTATCAGGCGCAGACTGGAAAGATATCCTTGAACCTGCATTAACCTTTGATGTGAATAAGTATTA
>CALBTS010000100.1 GCA_937968035.1 uncultured Methanomethylovorans sp. | reverse complement strand
TTGCCAGGTCGGCTTGCCAGAGGCAAGCCTTTGCATAGGCCACAGAGTAGTAAAAAAACCCCTTCCGATGTTTTTTCTTTGTGGGGTAAGTAAAATATCTGCAGGCTTTACACTAAAAACACTCTGTACTTCTAAAGTGAGAGTTGGTTGTTAAAACTTATAGGGACATTATATCGAAGTAATGCGGTTTTGAAAATCAGACCAATAAAAGAACGACAGTAAGTTAAAATAATAGTCCGTTTTGACTTACAGCCTATCCTCAATGTGAAAAGTTCTAATGCATCTATGGGGCTTGTTTAAGAACTTTAGAGGAGTGGGAAGACTTAGTCAGTCTTCCACTTTTATCATCATGTGTTTTTTCGGATTCGGCATCATCTCTACCACCTCCATGTTATTACACACAGGTCTAGGTTTCTTGCCAGGTACTGGTATAAGGTCAGGCTCTACTTTTATTATTCCAGCAGAAGTGAGTTGACCCATCACACTATCGAAGGTCGATTTGATTTGCCCGGTACTGTTCATCAGTCTCTCGATTTCAATGTGCTGACTGGAATTTATTCTTTGCATTTCCGCTATCTGTTGTTGAAGTAGGGCGGTTTTCTCTTTCTCTGCTTTGAGTTCATCAGTAATTATCTTGAACTCTTTAGTTTCAATGCTCTTGTACTCAATTTTTTCAGTGATCGTCACGTATTGCATGAAATGAAGGTACTTCTTTTTCATCCGTTCAATGCTAGGGGAATGATAAGCAGCGTGCGTGGTATCGACCTTGTGACCCATCATAAAATCAACAAAACTGAGGTCCGCATCATTCTCTAACATGTTGTGGTTGAAGAACTTTCGTACATTATGCGAACGAATATCTACACGCTGCTTGGTTTTCTTGAATCCCGCTTTTTTATAGACTGCACGGTACATGATGTCTAGGTCACGGGGCTTGAGTCGTCTCAATTCTTCATCCACACGTCCGGTCATCTCAAGGGGTTTAAGAACACTAGCGGGCAGGTCGTCCTTTATGAATAAGTAGTCATCATCTGAATAAATTCTATGTTTTGCGAGATAGTTTTCAAGTCGCTTGCCATGATGCTTTATGGGGTTGTTTCGCAATTCAATGTAAGCTTTAATAGCTCGACATGCTTCTGGGTTCAAAAATGTCACATAATCATAATCGGTCTTGACACGTCTGATTCTCAGGGTGCAGGTATTTGTTGCATCATCACAACCTTCAGTGAAATGTCTGACCTTGAGGCTGCAAATCTCGGAACGACCCATGCCTGAAGATGATTGCGAAAGCACTATGGCACGGTTGCGAGGGTTGCAGGATTGAAGGAAAGTTCTCATCTCATCAAGTGTCGGGATGTGTTGATTTTCATCAAGGGGGCGTGGTGCCTTAGTACTCAGCAAATCGTCAGGGATCTCAATGTACTGCTTAGTGTAGAAACATATCACGTCATTCACATGAAGTCGTTTTGTTGTCGGAGCGAGGTCAAGAGTGTTAAGGTAGGCAATGAATCCTTTAATCCTTCGAACGACCTTTCGTTGTGACATTGGTAAATTCCATTCACTATTCGCTTCGTTAATAAGGTCATCCGTTGTCATTTTTGTCCATTCGGTGTACTTCGATAACGAGTTAATGTACTTCTTATGCGTATTTTTCCGCTCTGTAAAGGACAAAACCGATAGCATTATCGGGTCTTTTCTCAGTTCATCTGGTCGCATGTTCAACCTCTGCGGTATAATATTATATTTTATTCCTTATAAATATGTGGTATATCAAAACCACATCAAAAGGTTCAACATGCGAGAATATTTTCCTTAAAGTATACAGCTATGCTACCTGCCACAACACTGTCTATAACAATGACGAAAGCTTTGGAAATACCTTCGCTGTGTTTAACAAGGTGAATGAATTTCCTGGCATCGTCGATGGAATATGGATAAGGGAAGCCATCCCTTAAATTATCGGCTATTTTTTTGTTGTTCGCAATGAATGCAAGCCTTCCAGCATCTTCCTCTTCCCATGGCCTGAGAGTGAAATCATCTGTCACTATTCTATCATTGCCTTCCTTCATGGGAACTCCTTTTCTGACAATATAAAACGAACATACGCTCGATCAACGCAACCTTTTTTCAATGATCTCAGGCCAGATAGAAGCTGATACTATCATAGTCAGGACGAAAACGAACACCATGCCTGCAATGATATCCACCTGGCTGTACAGTGGCACAACCCTGGTTCTGTTGACCATTACAGCAAGCCCTGCAAAAAGGATCACAATTAAGACTGACGAAAGGATACTGGCAATAAGCGTGTATTTCCCTTTATTGTCTGAACTTTTATCCATACCTGTCATCACCTTATTTTATCCGGCTCCTTTTCATAAGCAGCGAGTTCGTGGTAACAGAAACGGAACTCATGGCCATGAAAGCTGCAGCGAGTTCGGGAGTTATCAGTATCTTGTGGAACAACGGAAAAAGTAAGCCCGCAGCTATGGGTATGC
>CALBTS010000099.1 GCA_937968035.1 uncultured Methanomethylovorans sp. | reverse complement strand
CACATACCGCCGAACGTTAGCGTGCATATTGAGTCGTCCTGAAAAATGTCTACACAAATAATGCAACTGGAACACGAGCGACCATTCAAAATGCTTTAGCACTTACTCAAATCATTACGTCCTAATTAAACACTATAAAATAATGCATGAAATATTTAAAAAAATCAAATAGACGGCAATGATAATAGAAATTAAAAATAAAAATATAATACACATATTCCCAAGCGAGAGTATAATATATTGCAAAGCAGAAGGTAATTATACTTCTTATGTACTAGAAGACAAGAAAGTCCTTTCATATCAAACCTTAAAAAATACATACGACAACCTCCCTAGCTGCGATTTTTGTCGATGCCATAATTCCTTTATTGTGAATCTTAGTAAAATACGAGTATTCGATACACATAAAAATATACTAATCCTAAAAGACAAGCTATTTGTCCCAGTTTCAAATAGGAGAAAAAAGGTTTTACAGCATGCTTTAAAGCTATTTATTAGAAACAATTCATAGTCAATATTTGTATTCAAATTTCATGAAAAACACTACAGTTGCTTTGATATTCTTTACTCTTGTATAATTTCATCTATTACAGATAAGTACTGTTGAGAATTTTAATACTTTTATACACTGTACCTTTGGCTCACAATCTTCGGGCAATGGGGTATTTCAATGTCTAACTAATCAAAGAAAAGATGAGAAAGCAAAGACTCTTTTTTGGTGTCGTGATCTTCTTATTTCTAGTTGTCTTGAACACTACAGTATTCTTAAAGTCTGCTAAAGCAGTGAAGGAAAAAGACTGGACATATGGCTGGCATTTCATGCAGTGTCCAGACGGAACATATGTAGTTCGCTGCGAGGATAATCAATCTGGTGAAAAATGCTATGTTTGGTCACAAGCACTTTGTCCAGATTTTTAAAGTGTTTAAAGCTCACAAATTTTAGAATGTAAAAGCTCTTAGTTATTTCATATAAGAGCTTTTCAATATATTCATCTTTAATCTTTAGCAAAATGAAATGTATTTATGTCGTTTTTTCTTGTTTGTTGTCACTAACTTTCTTTTCCTGTAAGAATAAGAATATAAATGTAATAACAAACCCACGGTTAGAAAATATTGAAATCGTTTATGAAGATAAATATTTCGATCAAGAACATAAATTGTTCTCTGAAATCATTAAGATAGATTTAGAAACATCTAAGAATTGTTTGATAGGCAATATAAGAGATTTAAAAGTCATTGATTCAGATTTATATATTATCCAAAACACTTCTGGAATTAATAGTTTACTTAGGTTCAATCAGGATGGTCGTTTTTTGAATGAAATCGGGAAATATGGCAGAGGGCCGGGAGAATTTCTTGATATCAGAGATTTCAACGTTGATAATAATATTATTGAGGTTTTATCAAATACTGACATATTACAATATACAATTGAAGGTAATTTTATAAAGAATGTTTTTAAAACGTCATACCCAGGTGTAGGATTTTTCAAACAGAAAAGTAACTATTTCGTTTTTCACAGTGTGATGAAACCATATATGCTTACAAAGTATAGTCCTGAGGGTGAAATGGAAAAACAGTATTACCCAAATAATTATATAGATGCAGTTTCCGAAAATGATAAAGTAGTTTTGTTTGACAATGAAGTATCACTTTTTTGTTCAGTGAGAGATACAATCTATACAATAAATAATGATGAAATCGCACCCAAGGTAATTATTAATTTCCTAAACATGCCATCAGCCTCAATAGCCTACATGAAAGCTAATAACGCCATGGAATTTATTACGGAACTTAATAGTAATGAGAAAAATTACTGTACTATTAATAACTATTTGGAGAATTCAAACTATATAATAATTAAGTATTCCCGCGCTCGAAAGTCTTTTTATTGTATCTATGATAAGGAACATAAGAAATCTATTTATTTTGATTCTCAGACAATTGACAAGACTACTGAAGTACGGTACAGCAATCCAATTTATTTAACTAATGACGATTATCTGGTAATACCAGTATTGAAAGAGAAACTAACATCATTAAACAACCCTGAAACAAAATTTGATTCTGAGTCAGATACGTACAAAAATCCTGAAATATGGTTTTGTAAAATTAACCTTCAATCTAAATGAAAAAGCTATCAACAGTACTAATGTCATTTTTGGTAATTATAAATGTTCTATTGTGCTTCAGGGTATTGCAACAAAACAAACAAATAAA